>JAFUXY010000151.1 GCA_017477005.1 Lachnospiraceae bacterium
GTCTCATTTATAATTTCAGAAAGCTCATCCTCCCCTTTAGCTGTACTCTCACTTCCTTCATCCACCACATCCTCGTCTGCACCACCTTCATCAAAAGGCTGTCCTGATACTTCTATCTCGGATACTGAATCTTCAGTACTCTCTTGTGCAACGTATGTTGGTGAAGCATCTTGAACCGATTCCGTGTCCATTCCATCCCATGCCTCATCTTTGGTCCCACCCTCTTCTTCCTGCTCTACCAAATCTCCGACCTCTTCTCCAGGGACATCCTCGGCCGTTTCATCGGTGCCTTTTTCCGTTTCTGTCATAGTCTCTTCATCATCAATATCTTCGCCAATTCCATCCTGTTCTACATTCATCGCATCTGTCATATCTGCTTCTATATCTTCTTCAGCACGGACAACAGACAAATTCCCAGGCAAAACTGACAAAATCATGACTAATGCCAACAGTCTTGCTACCCCCCTACAAACATTTCCTCTTTTGCATCCCTGGTTTTTCTTCATAATGCCTCCTCACTAATGATTATAACGGTTTTTCCGTTACATCGAACCCAAATTATCTATTCAACCAACTTTCATCGTAGGTACTCCACTGCCTCACATAGATTACTTTTTAATATTTATCTTCTTTTTCCCGCTCCAAGCAGAATAATATTTTTTGTTTCCAACACTTTTGTAGGTGCGAATCCGAACGTAATATGTTTTTCCTTTTACCAAACTCCCAATCGTTTTAGATACCGTAGCGGCTTTTGTCACAGAGGTTGCCTTATTTCCAGTTTTGAACGTACTTGATGTAGAATACTGAATCTCGTAGCCTGAGACCGAGCTATTTTTCTTCCATTTCACAAGCATTTTCTTTTTTGCACTGTTTTTCAAAGACGATATCGAAGTACCACTTGGAAGCACTGTGATCGAGACAGTTTTGGAGAACGCACTGTAATTCCCTGTTGCTGCAGCCGTGACGGTAATCTTTGCGATACCGGCATTTTTTCCGGTTACTTTACCGGTTTTATTAACTGCAACATTGGTATTGGCCGTTTTATAAGAAACAGCACCTATCGCACCCGATACCTGTATGGTCACTGATTTCCCCACAACGACAGTTGAAGGCATTTTCACAGAAACGGACTGTTTGTTCTTGACTCGACTGAGCTGGAAGGTGTAGTTTCCGGTGTCCTCCCAACCATACCCAACATCCGTCCTTGATGCATAAAAATAATATGTTCCTCGCGTCAAATCAATTGTTTCATTCACTGTACTTTTTCGAGATGTGTCATTCCAATGCGGTCTCATACTCCATTGTTCATTTCCATTTGTATCATATATGCGAAAAGAAATGTAATTCATCCAAACCGTACTATTAAGCACTATTCGTCCGGAGGAACTCATAGTAAATTTATAAAAATCTTCTATGTCATTAAGAGCAATTTGCCCTTTGTATGATTTGTCCAGGGCGATTGAACTGGCCGTATCTATAGTATTATTTTCTCCACCTTCCTCAGCGAAGCTTTCTAATGCATTCGTGTAAGCCAATTGAAATGAAAAATTTCCAGTGTCCTCCCAACCATACCCAATATCCGACCTTGATGCATAAAAATAATAGGTTCCCTTCGTCAAATCCACATTTTCTTTCGATGAAAGCAATTTTGTCGTATCATTCCAATGGGGAGTTGTCGACCACAATTCTCCCCCTTTTGCATCATAGATCTTGAACGTAATATAATTCATTTGTGCCTTTGCAGACATAGTCACACGTCCTGATTGAGACAAAGTAAAACGATAAAAATACTCAGAATTTGTCTCTGAAATTGTTCCGCTTTTATTTTCGCCGATTGACACATTCAGCGGATTGGCTACGCTTTCCCCTACGTAGGACGCATTCAATGATTCCGCTCCCTCTGAATCAATCTCAGTATCTTCTTTCTCCTCCTGTGCATTTTCCGGTATTTCATCATCGATTGTTTGTTGAGCATCTTCATTAATCAATACCTTATCCATCAGCAAATCTTCCGACTCATTTTCCGCATCGATATCGCTGAAAATACTATCTCTATTCTCGCTAAGCTGATCCGTTTTTTCTTCCCCTAAATCCTCTGATTCAACATCTCCTTCCGTTTTGCTTCCTTCTTCCTGAAAACCGTTCTCTTGCTGTACAAGGTCTACGTTTTCACTTTCTATGGACTCAATCTCTTCCCCATCACAGGCATCTCATCCCTCTTCAATTAACAGTTTCCCACTCTACGGTACTA
>JAFUXY010000152.1 GCA_017477005.1 Lachnospiraceae bacterium
AACCTCAGCCGCTTGCCATCCTGCTTCAACTCCGTCACATAGGTCTGGTGCGCCCGCTGCCGCACCTCCATGACAAAGAGCAGATTCATGACCGCTTTCGGAGGATCCCCAAACCGATCGACCAACTCGTCGATCAGCTCCTCCTTCTCCTCGGTCGAACGCAGCGTGGCAATCCGGCGATAGGTGCCAAGCTTCTGTGATTCGTCCTCGATATAACCGGACGGAATGTAGGCGTCCATCCCGAGATCCACGGTCGTCTCAAAATCTTCCTCGACTTCCTCCCCTTTTTCCTTTTTGACGGCCTCCGAAAGCAGCTTGCAGTACAGATCATAACCAACCGCCTCCATATGGCCGCTCTGCGCCTCGCCGAGCATCGTGCCCGCGCCCCGAATCTCGAGATCCCGCATCGCGATCTTGAAACCGCTGCCGAGCTCTGAAAACTCCCGGATCGCCGACAGCCGTTTTTCCGCCACCTCCTGCAGCATCTTGTCCCGGCGATACATCAGAAACGCATAGGCCCGCCGATTGCTCCGGCCCACGCGCCCCCGCAGTTGATACAACTGGGAAAGCCCCAGCATATCGGCATCATGAATAATAATCGTGTTCACATTCGAAATGTCCAGTCCGATCTCAATGATCGTGGTCGCCACCAGCACGTCGATCTCGCGGTTGATGAAATCCCCCATGATGTCCTCTAGCGCCGTCTTGGTCATCCGCCCATGAGCGTAGGCCACCCTCGCCTGCGGCACCAGCATCGAGACCGCATTCGCCTTGTCCTCGATCCCCTTGATCCGGTTCGTCACATAATACACCTGACCGCCCCGCGCCAGTTCTCTCGTCACCGCCTCCCGGATCATCTCGTCGTTTTGCTCGAACACGAAGGTTTGAATCGGCATCCGCTCCATCGGCGCCTCCTCCAAAACACTCATATCCCGGATCCCGACCAGGCTCATATGCAGCGTCCTTGGAATCGGCGTGGCCGAAAGAGACATGACGTCCACATTCGTCTTCATCTGCTTGATCTTTTCCTTGTGCGTCACGCCGAACCGCTGTTCCTCATCGATAATCAAAAGCCCCAGATCCTTGTACACCACATCCTTTGAGAGCGCCCTGTGAGTTCCTATTACGATATCCATTTCCCCGGACTTCAATTTCCGTACGGTTTCCTTGTTTTGCGCCGTCGTTCGGAAACGGGACAGCATGCCAATGTTGATCGGATAAGGCGCCATCCGCTGCACGAAGGTATTGTAATGCTGGCTGCACAAAATCGTCGTCGGACACAGCAGCACCACCTGTTTGTTTTCCTGCACCGCCTTGAACGCCGCCCGGATCGCGATCTCCGTCTTCCCATAACCCACGTCGCCGCAGATCAGCCGATCCATGATCTTGTCCGACATCATATCCGCCTTCACGTCCTCGATGGCCGCCAACTGACCCGCCGTTTCTTCATAGGGAAAGGTTTCCTCAAACTCCTTCTGCCAGATCGTGTCCTCGCCATAGGCAAACCCCCTGGATTTCTGCCGCAAAGCATAAAGCTCCACGAGTTCCTTGGCCACTGTCGCCACCGCGCCCCGGACCTTTTTCTTTGTCCGGGACCACTCGGTCGTGCCCAGCGTCGAAAGCTTGGGCTTTTTCTCGCCCACATTTCCATATTTGCCGATCAAATCGAACTGGCTTGCCAAAATATACAGATTGGCACCGTTGTTATAGGATATTTTAATATAATCCTTTTCGACCTTTCCTACCTTGATCTTCTCGATTCCTTGATAGATTCCCAATCCGTGGTTTTCATGGACAACATAATCCCCGACTGACAAGTCCGACAGATCCCGCACCTTGTTTGCCGCTTCTCCGGAATATTTGCGGCGTTTTTTTCGCTTGCCGCGAGTTGCTTGTCCGAACACATCCGCCTCGCCCAATACCACGGTCCCGCTGTCCGTATACACCAGTCCGGACTGGACAAAGCCGTACAAAAGCATTACCTCTGAAGGTTTTACTGCGTGAGAAGAATCCTCCGTGAAAAAAGCATTGATATCCTCCGCCAACAGCTCATCGGCCAAACGCCTGCCCCTTGTCCGGGATTCAAGGACGATCACCACCCGCTTCTTGCTCTTCTTGTAGGAAAGCAAATCCTTTTTCAGCAGCTCGACATTTCCACGATAGGTATTGGCAGAGGTAATAGAAAGCAGATACCGACTTTTCGGAACGAGAGGACTTTTCGCCGCCGAAAGAACCGACAAGATCACGCCCGGATACGAAAGCAGCGACTCATAAAGTTCCTTTTCATCCGAAAGCATCTCACGCTGCTTCGGCAGCATCAACCCCGCCGCCAGCCGTCTCTGCGTGCTCTGGTCAAATTCCTCGAGATAGGCGGTCGCCCTCTCGTAGATTCTGGCCGCATCGTCATAGAAAATCAGCAAATCTTTCGGAAGATAATCCAGCAGCGTCTCCATCCTCTCGCAAAAATACGGCAGCAATCCCTCCGCGTCCTGGCAAGAGATGCCATTCATCAGCGTTTCCTTCTTCTCCTCGAACGAACTTTTGACGTGGTAGGCCTCTTCTGTATGCATATCAGCACGGTAGGCCGCATACAGCAGATTGGCGTCCTCTTCCATCGCAGCTACCCCGGCCGCCATCTGCGCTTCGGTCAACGAGAGCTCCATCGCGGGATAGATCTCCGCTTCCTCGACCTTCTCGAGAGATTTCTGCGAACCTTCGTCAAAAATACGGATCGAATCCACCTCGTCGTCCCACAGTTCAATCCGATACGGATGATCCGAAACGATCGGAAAAACATCCAATATGCCGCCATGGATCGAAAACTCTCCCTTCCGCTCACAGGTCGTTCCAGATTCATACCCCATACGCACTAGCTGAGTGGCAAATTTTTTGAAGTCGATTTTGTCCCCCGGTTTCAAGCAAACAACCGAAGAAAACAACTGCTCCGCAGGCACCAATTTGTTGAGCAACGCATCAACTGAAACAATAACACAGGTTGCCCGGCCTTCCCATATTGCTTTCAGCGCCAAAAGCCGCTCCGCAGTCTGTGCGCTGCCGTGGATGTCAGATTGATAAAAGAGCAGATCCTTCGCCGGGTAATACACGCAGCCCTCTTCAAAATACCGGCACATTTCGTACAACGCGCTGGCCTTTTCCTCTTCCGAACACACCACGAGCTTCAGAGAATTTCTCAGACTTTTGGTTAGTTTTTGAGCGGCATTTTTTCTATATTTCAATCCGTGAATCACATGTGGCTTTGCGGCATCCGAAACCCCTGTCAGGTCGTAGATCCCGCCCTCTTTCTCCAACGCCCCCTGCAGCCGTTGGATTTCCTCATTCTGTTGTAAAAATTTTGTGAAAATGTCCATTGTTTCGTCGTTTCTGCTCCGGTTCAATGCTCCTACTCAACCTCTCCCCCGTTGAGTCATCAGTCAACCTTCCTGCGATTTCTTCTCCTTCTTATTATAAAGGTTCATCGCCTTGTCGATGTCTCCGTTCGCCACAAGGGCTGCGGCCTCTGCTGCCAAATTTTCCGCTTCATCCAACGCTATGCGGTCTTCTTTTCGCATTCGTCCCAGCACATGGCCGATCATATCATCCCCCGGCTCCGCCTGCCCCACACCGATCCGCAGCCTTGGAAACTGCTCCGTCCCAAGGCAGGCGATAATGCTTTTGAGCCCATTGTGTCCCCCAGCGGAACCCTTCTTTCGAATCCGCAGCACGCCAGGCGAAAGGCTCACGTCGTCCACCAACACCAACAACTCGCTCTGCGGGTCACATTGGTAATACCGAACCCACGCCGCAATCGACTCTCCGCTGTTGTTCATATAGGTCATCGGCTTCAATAGCAGAACCTTTTCCCCCCCGATCTGCCCCAGTCCAAACAACGCCTGCCTGTCCTTTTTCCGCATCGAAATCTGATGCCGCTTCGCCAACAGGTCAATCACCTCAAACCCCGCATTGTGCCGGGTTTTTCGATACCGCATTCCCGGATTTCCCAATCCCGCTATGATAAACATATCTTTTCTCCAAGTTTCTTTTGTGGTATAGTGAACTTTAGAACGACTTCATCAGATATGAGGGGCTGCAAACGCTCTACAGCCCCTTTTCAGTGAAAATTAATTGAGATGACAAGCACCTGTCCGCCGTTGCTTTGATGAAACTACTTTCAACGAATACGGGTATTTGCTGCCAACCACCAAACCGGCAGACAGGCGCTTGGATGAGTCTTTGAACTAAGGAACCGTCTTCGACTTCACACCAAGACCGCTCCTATGGGAAAACGCCGATGCGTCCTTACACACCGTAGCGGTTGTTGTTCTCCGAAACCACACGAATCTCGTTCTCGCCGATATAATTCGTATCCGAAAGCAGCGTCTCTCCACTCTCTACGATGCAGTTCTCCACATGCACATTGTCGCCGATATAGGCGCCGTCCAAAATGATCGAATTCTTGATATGCGAATTGTTCCCCACGAACACCTTCTTGAACAGCACCGAATCCTCAACACGGGAATTCACGATCGTACCAGAGCCTACCAGTGAATTGGTCACGCTCGAGCCGACATTGAACTTCGCCGGAGGCAGATCCTGCACCTTCGAATAAATCTTCTGCTCGCCGCGGAAGAAATGATTCCGAACATCCGCCTTCAGGAAGTCCATATTGGTCTGGAAATATGCCTCAACCGTAGCAATATTGCTCCAATAGGTATCCATCGTGTAGCCGAAGATCTTCTTCATACCCATATAGCGCACCAGGATATCCGTCACGAAATTGTAGCGTCCTTCCGAATTGCACTGCTCCAAAAGCTCAATCAGCTTGCGGCGACGCATCAGATACACGCCTGTTGAAACAACATTGGAGTGCGCCATCATCGGCTTCTCTTCAAAGTTCGTAATCAAGCCGTCCGCATCAACGATCACGGTACCGAAACGGGAAATATCGTCTCCCTCAGGCATCTTTGCGCAAACTACCGTGATGTCTGCGCCCTTTTGAATATGATAATCCAATACCGGATTGAAATCCATCTTGTAGATGCAGTCGCCGCTTGCGATCACAACATACGGCTCATGGCGCCTCTTCAGGAAATCAATATTCTGCCACATAGCATCCGCCGTGCCGCGGTACCACCAACTGTTGTCCGCCGTCACAGTCGGTGTAAACAGGAACAACCCACCCTGCTTGCGTCCAAAATTCCAATATTTTGACGAATTCAGATGCTCATTCAACGAACGCGCGTTGTACTGCGAAAGCACCGCCACCGTCTGGATATGGGAATTGGTCATGTTGCTCAGCGTAAAGTCGATGCTACGGTAGCTGCAGCCCACCGGCATCGCGGAAATCGCTCTTTTCTCGGACAGGCTGCGCATGCGTGAGCTATTGCCGCCTGCTAAAATGATACCTAATGCTTTCATGCTGTCTCACCTGCCTTTATAATGTATCCGCCGCTCTCGAGTTGCCCATTTGGATAATCCTTGTCTTCCGTAATACCGCGGATCGCCACATTCTTTCCGATCGATACATTGGCCGGAATGGAGGACTTTTCGCCCACGACCACAAGGTCAAACGCATATACCTTGGTAGAAAGCTTGCTCTCTGCGTATTCGCCTACACCGAGCTTCGCATTCTCGCCAATCTCGCAATCCTCAGCGATAATCGCCTTTTCGACCGAAGCCCCCTTCTTGATCACACAGCCCTTCATCACGATGGAATCCCGTACCGAAGCGCCTTCTTCTACGACCACGCCAGCCCCGATCACAGAATTGATCACTTCGCCAGAAATCTCGCAGCCTGCGCCGATGATCGCTTTGGATACATTGGCATTGCCCGAAACATATTGCGGCTCGAGCACATCCTGCTGCGTATAAATCTTCCAGAACTCTTCGTACAGATTGAATTCCGGAATCAGATCGATCAGCTCCATATTGGCTTCCCAATAGGAACCCAGCGTTCCTACGTCCTTCCAATAGCCGTTGAACTCATAGGCAAACGCACGCTTGCCATTGCCGTGGCAATACGGAATAATATGCATACCGAAGTCGCAATTGCTCTGATCCTTCAATGCGATCAGCGCATCCCGCAGCACCGGCCAACTAAAGATATAAATGCCCATCGACGCCAGATTCGAACGCGGATTTTCCGGTTTCTCTTCAAACTCGGTGATCTTCTTGTCCTCGTCCGCAATCACGACACCGAACCGGCTAGCCTCCTCCCAGGGCACCGGATACGCAGCAATCGTAATATCTGCCTGATTCTGCTTGTGGAAATCAAGCATCGCTTCGTAGTCCATCTTATAAATATGGTCTCCGGACAGGATCAACACGTACTCCGGATCATAATTGTCGATATACTTCAAATTCTGGTATATCGCGTTCGCCATACCGGAATACCACTCACTGTTGTCGCTCCTCTCATACGGAGGCAGCACCGTCACGCCGCCGTTGTTGCGGTCGAGATCCCACGGTATACCAATACCGATATGGGCATTCAAGACCAACGGCTGATACTGGGTCAACACACCTACGGTGTCGATACCGGAGTTGATGCAGTTGGACAAAGGGAAATCGATGATACGATACTTCCCCCCGAATGCAACCGCAGGCTTTGCCACATCCGATGTCAACACGCCGAGACGCGACCCCTGACCACCAGCCAATAGCATAGCAATCATTTCTTTCCTACTCATCCTAAAGTCACCTCGCATTCTTGCCGGACGCCAAAGGCGCCCTGATTCATCCATCGTGTGAACCGGAACCCTGTCAGGAACCCCTTTCTTCCCCCAGAATTCCTATTGATAAACTACCTTTGAAAAGTATAGCATAATCTACTTTTTTTCTGCAACAAATTTCATAAAATTTCTTAAAACAATTGTAAATTTTTATGCAATATTTCTACCTGTACGGTTGCACATCCCGTTAATTTTTCTCCAAGCTTGTTGCCAGACTCCCTCTCCTTCACATTACGCCCAAAGCGATTTCCTCTCAGTCCTGATCCCCGCTCGAGTACTTCCGCACGAGATTCTGTATCCGATCATAGGGATCGAGCAGCGTTGAAATCGAACAGTCATGGTTCAAGGCATCAATCAGGTAGGCGATGTACTTGGACATATCGCAGCTGATGTAATAGTCCCTCGCCAAAAGATCCGGATGCTGGTAGGTCAGGTTCGTCGTCACCACCTTGTCGATCACGCCCGCCTTCACCGCCTCATCGAACCGGCCCATCCCGTCCGTGAACAGCCCAAAGGTAGTGACTGCGAAAATCCTCCTGGCGTTCCGTTTCT
>JAFUXY010000153.1 GCA_017477005.1 Lachnospiraceae bacterium
GATCGTTCTGACGTTAGTGGCCTGTGCAACAAATATCATTGCCACCAATATCTCAGCAAAAATCACCACTACCTTTTCCGCAAACTTACGCAAAGAGATTTTTGATACCGTGCAAGGATTCTCTGCAGCAGAAATTGATAAGTTCGGCACGGCATCGTTGATTACACGCAATACCACGGATGTGACAACGATTCAGACCTTTTTGTCCATGGCGCTGCGGCTTGGACTTTTGGCTCCAATGATGGCCGTGGTCGGCTTGGTGCTTGCGTCGGCGACAGCCGGTCCCACCAGTTCCATTCTGGCTGTGGCGATTCCAGTCCTTCTGATCGTATCGACGACCTTGATCGTTGGCGCGTCCCGTTATTCAGTACGCCTCCGAAAAAAAATCGACGATATCAACCAGTTGTTTTTGGAGACGCTCGAAGGCGTCCGGGTCATTCGTGCATCTTTCCGCAGCAGGCGCGGCTGGTGAACGGGTCTTCGGCCTCTTGGATGCCGAAGAGGAGATACCGGATCCGGCAACAGGGATTGTGCCGCAGACCTCAGACGGCAAGGTATCCTTCAAGCATGTGAAGTTTGGTTATCTGCCGGATAAACTTCTGATGACGGATGTGTCTATCGACGTGAAGCCGGGGCAGAAATGCGCCATTGTCGGTCCCACCGGCGCAGGCAAGACAACGCTGATCAATCTGTTGATGCGCTTCTACGAGATCAATGGCGGAGAGATCTGGGTGGATGGCGTCAACACCAAAGAGATGACAAGTATGGAAAACGGAGACATCAAGGAAGTGGGCGATCATGATCAGCTGATGGCGCTCGGTGGCAAATATGCCGTGCTGTACAACAGTCAATTTGTATAAAGAAGGACCAAAGCTATGAAAATAGGAGAGTACAGAAAGTATTTAAGGGATTCCTACCGACAGAACAAGAAGACATTTATTTTCTACACGATCTTGCGGATACTGGTGCTTCTGACCCTGATCCGCTGCATCTTCGCCGGTAATTACCAGAGCGCCATGCTCTGCGTTCTGTCGTTGCTGTTGTTTTTGGTGCCTGCATTTTTGCAGGACAAGATGCGGATTGATATCCCGCCAGTGTTTCAGGTCATCATCTTCGGCTTCATCTTTGCAGCAGAGATTTTGGGCGAGATCAACCATTATTATGTAAAAATTCATGGCTGGGATACCATGCTGCACACGATGAACGGCTTTCTGTGCGCCACAGTAGGATTTTCGCTGATATACCTATTGAACCGGGGCAGCAGCAACGTGAATCTGTCCCCGTTTTATCTGACCTTGGTGGCCTTTTGCTTTTCCATGACGATCGGTGTGCTGTGGGAGTTCTTTGAATTTTCCATGGATCAGTTTTTCTTTTTGGATATGCAGAAAGATTTCATCGTAAAAGAATTCGGCTCCGTCACCTTGGATCCGAAAAATTTGGGAACGCCCATTGATGTGGCCGGGATTACGCGAACCGTGATCGATACCGCTTCCGGAGAGACCTACACCATTGACGGAGGATATTTGGATATTGGTATTCTGGACACTATGAAAGATTTGCTGGTGAATCTGCTGGGAGCAGTAGTGTTTTCCTGCATCGGATATTCCACACTGAAATTTTCCAAATCCTCCAGGGTGGCGGACAGCCTTATAATCAGGCCAAAGGAACCATAAGGGATTGCATTTTGAAGCGGAATGAGGTAGGCTTATGCGAGAACTCGAAAAGAAGCTAAAAAAGAAAAATTATACGATACAGCAGGTGTGCAATTCCACCGGTCTGTCACGATCCGCGATCCTGAAGCTGGAGGAGAAGGGAATTGTAAAGCCTGCCTCCGTCAACGCAAAGACGGGCTACCGCAACTATACCTTGATCGAGATTGCAGCTATCTTGCAGTACCGTATGCTTCGAGAGATGGATCTGTCTATGGATGAGATTCTGGCTTACTTTTCCAACCGCTCCCATATTACGGAGCTGATTGAACGAATGGAGACCTATTCCTTCCAGCTCAATGAAGAGGTGGTGACTCGGGGCTTGAGGCAGCTGGCAACGGAGAAGCTGTTTGCCATCCGGGACGGGACGAGAGAATTGAAGGCAGCGGAGCCTAATGCCCCCTATGAAGCAACGATCTGCATTCCCATTGCGGATAGCAATATTTCCAGCAAGAATGACGAAAGATATATGGGGTATGTGGAAAAAATTCCCGGCGGACATATGTTTTCCATGCTGTGCCACTGGAATTATGACGGCGTCACCAGCTTCCATGCGGTGTTCGAGCGGTTTTGGAAAGAGGTGGCAAGGCGCAGGCTGATCGCCACAGGTCCCATGCGCAATATCGGCGTAGTCGCGCCCTATGTGGGGGTGGACATTGACGCAAAGGATTTTGTATTTCGTTTCACGGTTCCGGTCAGGGAAGCCCTGGAGGATGAACAATGAAGATTCGACCCAATGAAAGGAGAAAACGATGATCACATTTCTAATTGGTCTTGCCGTACTTCTGGCAGGAGGCGCTTGTTACGGCAAATTATGCGAAACTGTCATGAGACCAACGAATGACGCGACACCGGCCATTGCTATGAGGGACGATGTGGATTTTGTCCCTATGAAGGAATGGAAAAACAGTCTGATTGAGCTGTTGAATATTGCGGGCACGGGCCCTATCTTGGGACCAATACAGGGAATTCTTTTCGGCCCTATCGCTTTTATTACCATTCCTATTGGCTGCGTGATCGCTGGCGCTTTTCATGACTACATGACCGGAATGATCTCCATCCGCAACAAGGGCGGACAGATGCCGGACCTGATACGGCGGTTTCTCGGCGAGCATATGTACAAGATATACAATGTTTTCGTATGCCTTTTGATGCTTCTGGTAGGCGTGGTCTTTATTTATACCCCGGGAGATCTGTTCGTGACACAGATTTTGAATCAAGAGGCAAATGTTTCCAACCCTACGC
>JAFUXY010000013.1 GCA_017477005.1 Lachnospiraceae bacterium
GTTGGTTCGGTAGCGGCACCCGCCATACCGGGCATCGCATCCATCCCGCTCATATCGGGGGTCATAGGGATATCAGCAGACATGGTTGGTTCGGTAGCGGCACCCGCCATACCGGGCATCGCATCCATCCCGCTCATATCGGGGGTCATAGGGATATCAGCAGACATGGTTGGTTCGGTAGCGGCGGTCATACCAGCCATTCCTTCCATACCCGGCATTTCTGTAGAAGCAGCTATATCTGGAGTCAAAGGAATGTCCGCCGTCATGGTTGGTTCAGCAGCGGCCCCGGCTATCTGCTCCATACCGCTCATATCCGGCATCACGGATGAATCGGCGGCAGGCATCTCCGGCATAACCGGCTGAGACGACATATCCGGATTCATTGCTTCTGGCATCGGCGGAACATCGGCAGCAGGTGCTTCGGTGAACGAAGCCATATCCGGTGCTGCCGCTTCTGCTGGCTCGGACATCAAAGGTTCTGCAGCTATATCCATAGCAATCGAGTCAGCGGATGCGTCGCCCATCCCCATATCCGGCGTAGGCGTTTCGGGCATGGTCGGCTCGGGTGCTTCTGTCGGCATAGAGGCAGACATAGCGTCGGCTTCCGGCGAAGTAGTGGCCTCCGAAACAGGTGATTCAACAGGCGTATCCATAGAGGGTTCGACCGGAGCTTCTTCCATCGGAGTCGGTTCAGGGGCGCTCGTTTCTTCTGCGGGCGCAGAGGAGGTCTCGCTTTCCTGAGCAGCAGCTTCCTGAGCAGCCTGTTCTTCCGCTGCATGCGCTTCCGCATCCGCCTTGGAAGCAGCGATCAGATGGGTCAGCTTTTGATATTCGGTATCGAAGACCGAGAGCATCCGCACCACGGCGTAGACTTTGTTTTGCATTCTTTGGTAATAATCATCGGCTTCTGCGCGAATCCTGGCTGCATCTTCTTCGGCGGCCTGTTTGATCTTGTCGCACTCCTCGCGTACATCTGCCTCGATACGCGCAATCCTGGACATATAATCGTCGGATGCTTTGCGTACATCGCCGAAGGCGCCTTCCATAGCGTTAAAAATTTTTTCGTTCATTCCCATGATCGCACTCCCCTCTTTCGGAAATAATAAGGATGTTTTTTGGTAACTATTCAGGTGACTGAACAGAAATGTCATTTGTCCATACGGTAATCGTATCAATTGACCATTTTGTCAGCTCCGTCATTCGCAAAAAGTTGGCTTTGAAAACCAGCTATATTATTGTATAATGTTTGGGAGATTTTTGCAATGGTGTTGGGGAGAATTTCGAGGGGCATAGGCCAGACTCGATAGCGAGCATTGTCATTTCGCCGTCAGTCGTGCCAGGCGGTTCGGGAAGTCCATCGCCTGCGGTATGATTGACGCATATTACAGCAAAGGCTGTGATTCAAAGGAACTTTTCGAGCCTTACGAAATCGCACAGGATCCGGAATTTGAAACCTATTTGAACCGTTTCAACGTCCTTCATTTTGACGTGGCGAGTTTCTTCAACAGCGCCGGATAGCCGGAAGAGCTTGTGGCCTATTTTGGGTTTACGCAGAGGGAAGTAGAGGCTCTTTGCCGAAGGTATGACGAAAATCCGGATTTGATAGGCGATTGGTATGACGGCTATTTTATGTATGCCTCCAGCAAAGGCGAGAAACCGGAACGTGGAGAGACCTATGCCAATGGAAGTGGTCGCTTCGTTGATGAAAAACCGAGCCAATTGTGGCATATTTATAAGGAAACGCTGATTAAAGCGTTTCCTTTGTGCCAAATCGCAGCACGGAGTGCTTTCCTATGCGATTTGTGTACATGGTTTTTGTGGAAATACGATTAAATCAATGGTTCCATAATCCCAATTCCGTAGTGGGGGCATTGATGCACGGCAAGCTGAAGTCCTATTGGAAAAATACCGGTTCCTACGAGTCTTTGCAGACATCGTATTCCTGCCCAAACGGGAAGGGGCGGTTCCTGCTATGGTTGTTGAGTTGAAGTGGAATCGAAGCGCCAAAGCAGCGATCAAGCAAATCCGAGATAAGTGCTATACTGGTGTGTTGTCGGATTATCGAGGCGAAATTCTGCTGGTGGGAATCAATTACACGAAAAAGACAGGTAAATACACCTGCCGGATTGAAAAGCGCGAGCTATAGGCGAGGCACAATCCTTGCAAAAAAAGACAAGACCGGTTGGCCTTGTCTTTTGTATAAATGTAATATCGAATCCTAACGCTTCGAGAACTGGGGCGCGCGTCTCGCTCCCTTCAAACCGTACTTCTTGCGTTCCTTCATACGAGGGTCTCTGGTCAGGAAACCGGCCGCCTTGAGCTGCGGGCGATATTCGCTGTCCACCTCGAGTAAAGCGCGCGAAATGCCGTGGCGAATTGCGCCGGCCTGCCCTGTGAAGCCGCCGCCCTTGACATTGACGGACACATCGAACTTGCCAACCGTACCCGTCAGCACCAGTGGCTGGCGAACGACCACCTTCAAAGTCTCCATGCCCAAATAATCATCAATGTCGCGCTTGTTGATCGTAATCTTTCCGGTACCGGGTGTCAGATATACCCGTGCCACAGAGGACTTCCTCCGGCCGGTTCCATAATATCTATTGCTTGCTTTAGCCATAATCTCTTCTTCCTCCAAAAAACAGACTTGCTTTCATCGTAGATCAAAATGTCAGAACTTCCGGCTTCTGCGCCGCATGCTTGTGCTCGCTTCCAACGTACACAAACAGCTTGCGGTACATCTTTCTGCCCAGCGGTCCCTTCGGAAGCATGCCGCGTATGCTATGCTCCAAAACGCGCTCAGGATGCTTCTGCAGCATCTCGCGAAGCGTTGTCTCTTTCAGGCCACCTACATAGCCTGAATGGTGGTAATATATTTTTTGGTCGAGCTTGCGGCCGGAAACAGCCACCTTCTCGGCGTTGACTACGATCACATAATCCCCGCAATCCGCATGCGGAGTAAAAATCGGCTTGTTCTTGCCGCGCAGTACCTTGGCGATCTCAGAGCTGAGGCGACCGAGTGTCTGTCCCTCTGCATCCACCACATACCACTTTCTCTCGATATCCGAGCCTGGCATATATGTCTTCATCTAAAAATCCTCCTTGCGTTGCCAACCGGCGAATCCGCCGGTTTCAGGTGTGCGCCACAACCGTACCAAATGTCCGTCAAATGTACGACGTATGCGTCATTCCATATTTTCCGTGGACCGTGGACTTGCAAAGCAGCCCTCCGGGGATGTTCTTCAAAAACCTGCGTCCAGGGACATGAACGCATTGTTTCGCAGAAAATCCACCTCCACAAGCTTCAATATATTATCACGGATGAGACGGCACTGTCAAGCGATTATCTGCTCTTTGTAGGGCAATTTTGTAGGGCAATGAAGTGCGGGTTTTGCGAATGTATGTGGGGCAGGTTGGAGCATAAAAGATGCTCCAACCGTACAGGTAGAAAATTTTAGTTGCGAAATATGCACTCAGGTGATATAGTGTAATAGTAATGAGGCGTTTCTTGCCCCAATTTTCAAAAAGCAGAATCGGTCTGACTATCTTTTTTCAGTTCTGAAAGACAAATTTCCTGCTTTATTATTTCCATTTATATTATTCATAGAGCGGGAGATGCGGTAGGAAGAAAGGTGCCTCTCCCGCGGAGGGAGGACCTATGACGAAACTGACAGAGAAGCCAGAGGATTTGCGAGATTCCGAAAATAAAACATTGAATCTGGATGACAAGGCGCTCAGCAGCGAGCAAACGTACGATTCCGCTTTGGCCACGATGATTTCAAAGGTGCAGTCCTGCATTGTCCCTTTGATCAACGAGGCGTTTGGCGAAAAGTTCACGGAGAACGCGAAGGTGGAGATCGAAAACAACAAGCGCGTTATCGCGCAGATTGACGGGCGGCTGAGCAGGCGAGAAACGGACGCATACGTGAGGATTTCCGAAATGCTCGGGGAGTTTGTCCAGAAATGTTACCATGTCGAATGCGAGACATGGTATGACAAGAGCATTGTCGTCCGCGTAGCGGAGTACTCGTCTGTCATAGCGGCAGACGAAGCCGTGGTCACGAAGAGCGGGGTGGAGCTGCATTTCCCGAACTCGGTGATCCTGTTCCTCAGGCCGAACAGGGCCATACCGAAGAAAGTCACGATCACGCACTGCGCGCCCAACGGGGAGAAACTGTCCTATGACGTGCCGACCATCCAGATCGCGGATTACTCCCTGGACGACATCTTTGACAAGAAGCTGCTCCTGCTGCTCCCGTTTGCCCTGTTCCGCTTCGCGAACGACTTCGACGAGATGGAGGAGGACGAGGGCAAGAGGAGGAAGATCGGGGACGCGCTCCGGGAAATCGAGGAGAGGCTGGACGAGCTGCTGCAGGCGGGGGAGATTTCGGCGTACCAGAAGCTGACGATCGAGGACCTGCTGCTCCGGGTGTCGGAGAAGCTGACTATGAGGCACGAGAAAATCAGGAAAGGAGTGGGAGAGATTATGAGCGGATATATACTGAGGACAAAGGCCGATGAGTGGCTGGACGAGGCGAAACAAGAGGGGCGCATCGAGGGAAGGCAGGAAGGACGTATCGAAGGGAGACAGGAAGGGCGTCAAGAGGGGCAGCGGGAGATGGCGGATTTAATGGGCTATCTTCTCAGCAACGGGAGGATAGAGGATGCGAAAAAGGCGTCAACGGATCAAGGGGCATTGGACAGGCTTCTTGCGGAGTTCAAGGGCTCTCAGGCAGCTGTGAATGAGGGAGAGGCTGGACGGGCTGCTGCGGGAGGGAGGTAATCGAGGGGATATATACAAAGATATGAAGGTATAAAAAGGGGAAATGGAGACAAATTTTTAGTTTCTTCCCCAAAATTTGTTTGCAATTTCCGAATAAAGGTAGTATAGTACTATCGTTACCTATGCGGCGGGCACTGTTTGCGTTGGCACGAGGCCGGGGGTCCCGGGAGTTTTGACCGGTTCTTTGGGATTGCGTGGTTCGAAGGCTTTGTGAGGGATGCGGGTGTTTGCGGCGGAAGGCGAGACGAAACATTTCGATGCGTGGCTATATCCTTTTTGACCGGAGGATGTTCGGATGCGGA
>JAFUXY010000154.1 GCA_017477005.1 Lachnospiraceae bacterium
CGCCGGACGCAGCACCACCGGATAGCCGAGCTCGTCCGCCTCCGCAAGCGCTTCCTCCACGCTGTAGCACGCCTTGCTCCTCGCCATCGCGATACCCAGCTTGTTCATCGTATTCTTGAACTCGGTACGATCCTCGCCCCGCTCGATTGCGTCCACCTGCACCCCGATCACAGCGACCCCGTACTTGTCCAATACGCCGGACTTGTACAGCTCGGCGCAAAGGTTGAGCCCGGACTGTCCGCCCAGATTCGGAAGCAGCGCATCTGGCCGCTCCTTTGCGATCACGGCCTCCACCCTGTCCGCATTGAGGGGTTCAATATAGGTACGATCAGCCATCTCCGGATCTGTCATGATCGTAGCGGGATTGGAATTGACCAACACAATCTCATAGCCCAAGCTTCGAAGAGCTTTGCACGCCTGCGTACCCGAATAATCAAATTCGCAAGCCTGTCCAATGACGATAGGTCCCGATCCAATGATCAGAATTTTGTGAATGTCTGTTCTCTGAGCCATAATTCCCTCCCTGATTTTCCATATCTTTGTTCCGTTGAGTATGCCTATTCGTTTTCTCCTGCATTTGTATCTTCCACGTCTACCTCTTCCTCGGAAGCGTCAGATTTATTCTGCGCCATGCCCTGTTCGAGCTGTGCGTTTGGATCCGCTCCATAGGGCGGCATCTGTCCCGGATAATAACCGCCGGGACCGGGGTACACCCACATTGCCGGCGCCTGCTTCGGCCGTCTGAACCGGCGAAACAGCGGCTTTCTCTTCTTCGGTTTATAAAATTTCCGGAACAGCTTCCGCATCACCACCAGGATGGCCAGCACCACCACGGCGCTCGGGCCCACATATAGCACAAACCGAAACAGCCCCCACAGGAAGGACATGAAGAAATGCCCCGCTCCGATCAGCGTCTCCTGAAGTCGGCTCGTGGCCTCCTGCGGATCCTTGGAATATTTTCTCACCTCAGTCAAGGTAATATTGATCGTCGAGTACGCCACATCGAGATCCATATTTTCAAGCTGGGACTTGGCGGAGTCGATCTCATACTGAACATCGGAAATCCGATCCTCGATCTCCAAAATATCCTTGATCTTGTCGGCCTTGCTGAGTATTTCCTGGAACCGCTCAAGCTCCGTCTGCTTGGTCTTCAGCCTCGCCTGCACATCGTAGTACTCCCGCGTCACATTCGACGCATCCATCGACCGCTCGGTAATATGCCCCATCCCCTCGGCGCTTTCCATTACCTCTTGGAATTTGGCAGACGGGATCCGTGCCTGAATCTGCAGGGTACGCACCGTCTCGGTCGTGTCATAATAATAATCGCTGTCGTTGTAATACTCATTCTGCGACTGGATGATGCCGTCGTTGTCCTCGATCAGCTTCTTGATGGAGCTTTTCGACTCCTTCCAGTCCAGCGTCTCGAGCGAGATCCGGCCGGTATAGACAATCTTTTCACGATCCAGCTTCTTGGCGGGAGAATCCTGCGCACGTCCGTCCACCTCGATCGGCTCTCCGCCAGAGTCCGTGTCCAGTGATTCTTCCTCGTAATCAAAATCCTCGGCAGCCTCCTCGTACGCCGCATCATTCGAAACCGCCTTGTAGGCCTCGCCGCTGAAAGAATTGGCGA
>JAFUXY010000155.1 GCA_017477005.1 Lachnospiraceae bacterium
GGCTTGATCGAGCTGCCTGGCTGCCGAAAGCTCTGGAAACCACGGTTTAAGGTGTACCCCGTCAACTCCTGGCTCCGACCGCCAATGATCGCGCGCACCATTCCGGTTGAATTGTCGATACAAGTCGCCGCGCTCTGCAAAGAAAACGTGCCGTCTGCCTCTGTCTCCGTAAACGGAGCAAGTATTTCATCGATGGAAGCCTGCAGTTGCTCCTGCGTATCCAGATTCAAGGAAGTATAAATGCGATAACCGCCCGTGTAGAGCTTGGCATTGCATTTCTCATACGCCGCATCATAATCCGCTTCATAATCCTGCTTTTCCTCGTCGTTGTCAAAAACTGTCCGGAACTCAAACCCGTCCATCTCCATCAACGCCCGGGTTGCGCAGTAAAACGTGAAGGTCTCGGCGTAATCGTGCTTTTCCTCGTCCGGCGGCTCCGTCAGCTTGATCTTCTCCCGCACAGCCTGCTTGTAGACGGTGTCCGAAATTGCCTCGTCATCGTGCATCGCCGCCAAAATCTGATTGCGCCGCTCGATCGTGTGATCAAAATGCTCCTTGGGATCGTAATACGTCGGCCGGTTCGGAATGGCGCAGAGGAAAGCAATCTCCGACAGCGATATTTCATCCACGTCCCGGTTGAAATACCCCCGGCTCGCCGCCTGAATCCCATAAAACCCGTTTGCAAAATAAATATTGTTCAGATAAAACTCCATGATCTGATCTTTGGAGTATTTTTCTTCAAGATAGCTGGCAATGAAGATTTCTTCCACCTTCCGCTGCCAGGTCTGCTCGCTCGACAAGAAGACATTCTTTGCGAGCTGCTGGGTAATCGTACTCGCCCCCTGGGTAATCTTCTTTTCACGCAGATACACAAGCCCCGCGCGCACGATTGCCCGATAGTCAACGCCGTGATGCGTATAATATTTCTTGTCCTCTATGCTCACGAGCGCCTGCTTGGCGTATTCCGGAATCTGATCCCCTTCCACATAATACACGTCCTTTTCCGCCCGCATCACCGATATCGTGTCCCCATTGACATCGTAGGCGATCGACGTCTCCGCCGACCGAAACGTATCCTCTGTCGAATTTTTTACAAAATAATTCGCTTCTTCCTTTAGATGCGTGATCTCAGACGAATAGCCACTCGCAAAGAAAACAACCACCGCGGCACAAAGAAAAATGAGAAATATCATCTCGATGACCACAAACGCTATCCATTTTCTTCTTCTCGATCCCTTTTTCTTCCGTGCCATAAATCAATACCAAATCCGACCGTCCCTGTTCCTTTGGCCGGTCATGCTCCAATAAACTCTTTCGTTACCTCTGCGATGCCCTTGCCATCCAACCCATAATAAGACAAAAGCTCCTGTCCCGGACCCGAAATGCCGAACACATCCGGAATCCCAATCCTCCGCAGCTTCGCAGGCTGCCTCTCACACAATGCTTCCGCCACCGCCGAACCGAGCCCTCCGATGATCGAATGCTCCTCAACGGTAATCACCTTCCCCGTCTTTGCCGCGCATTCCGCAAGCAAATCCACATCGATGGGCTTGATCGTATGGATATTCACAATCTGTGGGTGGATGCCTTCCTTTTCCAGAAGCTCATACGCGTCGAGCGCCGTCGCCACCATCAGCCCCGTCGCCACAATCGTGACATCGTTCCCATCCTTCAAAAGCGTCCCCTTCCCGATCTTGAACTGGAAGGTTTTCTCATCATTGACCACCGGCACCGCCATCCGCCCAAAACGAAGATACACCGGCCCGTCCATTTCATAAGCCGCATAAACGGCCGCGCGTCCCTCTACATCGTCTCCGGGATTGATGATCGTCATCCCGGGCAGCGTCCGCATCAAAGCGATATCTTCGTTGCACTGGTGCGTCGCACCATCCTCCCCCACCGTAATCCCGGCATGAGTCGCGCAGATCTTGACATTGGCGGAAGGATAGGCAATCGAATTTCGAATCTGCTCATAGGCTCTGCCCGCCGCAAACATCGCAAAGCTCGAGCAGAATGGAACCATACCAGACTGCGCCAGCCCGGCCGCTACGCCCATCATATTCGCTTCCTGAATCCCGCAGTCGATATGTCGCTCGGGAAATTCCTTTTGAAACATCCCGGTGCGGGTGGATTCCGCCAGATCCGCGTCCAACACGACAATTTCCTCGTGCGCCCGGCCAAGCTCCACAAGTGCCTTCCCATAACTATCTCTCGTAGCTATCCTCACCTGGCTCATAACGCTTCCTCCGCTTCCTTCAACTCTGCCATCGCCTTCTCGTACTCTTCGTCATTCGGTCCCCGGCCGTGCCATGAAGCGTCGTTTTCCATGAATGAGACGCCCTTTCCCTTCACCGTATGCAGCACGATCGCCACCGGTTTTCCGGACAACTCTTTGGCCTCCGCAAGCGCATGCCGGATCGCCGCGATATCATTACCATCTTTCACGTCCAGCGTGAAAAAGCCGAACGCTTCAAATTTCTCATTGATCGGATAGGGAGAATTGACCTTTGCGATATCCCCGTCTATCTGCAGACCGTTGTTGTCGATCAACAGGCAGAGGTTGTCGAGCTTTCGGAATCCCGCCAGCATGGCTGCCTCCCAAACCTGTCCCTCCTGCAGCTCTCCGTCGCCAAGCATCGCATACACTCGCCAGTTTTCCTTTTTCAGCTTTGCCGCAATCGCCATTCCAACGGCCACGGAAACGCCCTGTCCCAGCGACCCGCTCGACGCATCCACGCCAGGAGTGTCCTTCACGCTCGGATGCCCCTGCAAATGGCATCCGATGTGGCGCAGGGATTTGATATCCTCCAACGGAAAATAGCCTTTCCTGGCCAGTGCCGCATACATCGCAGGCGCCGCATGCCCCTTTGAAAGCACAAAGCGATCCCGATCCGGTTTTTTCGGATTCTGTGGGTCTATGTTCATCTCGTCAAAATACAAAACTGTAATAGCATCTGCCGCCGAAAGCGAACCTCCGGGATGCCCCGATGCCGCCGCATGTACGCCCTCGATAATATCCTGACGTATCTTCACCGCCTGCCGTTTCAATTCCAAGTCGGTCATATCCGTCTCCTTCTACTTTTGTATCAATGAACAATCAGCAAACCCTATTATAACGATACTAAGCCACAAAATCAACTTTCATAGCCTATCTGCGAATTTCAGCCAACGACCATCAACACCTATCGGCAAATTTCAGCCAGCGAGATCAGCATGATATTTTTGATCGTGGCCGCCACAGTCTGCGTGTTCTCGTGGAATCCGCAATTCGAAAATACAAGGTAATATACATCCCCCTCGCCCTTGTTTTTCGCGTGCTTTGTCAGTTCGATCAGCTCTTTCAAGGTCGAGATGCCCACCGGCGTGTCCGTGTAGTAACATCTCGAGAAGACGATCACCCGCTTGCCTTCGTTCGCTCCCAAGGCGACCAAATCAAAGCTGTCCGTCGTGTGCCTCTCCTCGTCATTCTCCCACCAGTTTCCAATTTCGTCCACCGAGAACGGAAATTTGCCGCTTCCGCTTTCCTTCAGCAAAAATTCCCGGCACATATCCACGAATACCTGGTGCTTGAAGTCCGAAAGCCCCGGCAGAATCTTCTCCCGCACCAGCCTCGAATATTCCCGCCGGTAATACATCGCCATATTCGGTGCAACATACCGGTACCAAAACTTGTCGAAACTGTTGACAATTTTGTACTGTGTTTTTTTCCGATTCGTTTTTTCGGTAATCGGATTTTCCTTGCGGACGACCCCGATCGAAATCAACGTATTCATATAGGGCACCACGATGTCCTTCGGCTTTCCGACCGCAGCCGATATGGCGTTGACCCTGGTAGCTCCGGTGGCTAGGGTCGCCAACATCCGATTGTAATACGAAAGCTCCCGCAGCTCCGTAGAAAGCGTTTTCTCCGGAAGCAGAGTCGCGTCGTCTTCATCCCGCAAAAACAGCTTCATCATCGAACCCTCAATATCCTTTGAGAGATGGGACAACGCATAAGGGATGCCGCCAGTCATTCCATAAAACATCAAGGCATCCTCGTCGGACGCATCCGGAAAAAAAGCCCTTGCATCAAAGAAATTCATCGGCTTTACTTCCATAGTCAACGACAACACGTCCTTCCAGCGTCCCTTCTTGCCGTAGACCTTCTTTTCCATCGCAAGATAGGAATCGCCGCATAAAATGACCTTGATGGGCAGACGAACCCATTTACTGGTCACATACTCAAACAACATTTCGTCGTATTTGGGGTCTGCCTTGATGAAATTGGGGTAATGATCGATCACGAGCAATACCGGCTCCTGGCCCGCAATCTTCGAAACCTCTTCGAGCAGTCCCTCCAAGGTATAAGTCAGCCACTCCACGCCAATAGAATCCGCAAAAATTTCCAATTCAGCCTCATCTGTCGTGGCATAAGCTGTGAAATAGATCGTTTTTTTATCTTTTGAAAACTCCTTCAATAATGTGGTTTTTCCTATGCCTGCCCGCCCATAGACGCAGGCCACCCGTTCCTTTGCCCTTTCATAAAAGCTGTTTAACGCAGCCATCTCCTTCGCTCTACCTGCAAACATAAATCCTTGTCACTCCCCCATTATCAGCTAAAGATTCTGCCACTCAAACGTATTTTTTCATGGCTAACCCTTATATTCATCCGCCGCAAATAGTATTGTAATATGTTTCAACTATTGTTTCAATACGAAACTTTGTTCGATTTTTTACAAAATGTGACATTTTTACAACATCTAGTTGAAGAATGAATTTACTACCACAAAGACTTGTTGTATAATAGAAAAAAATTTTTTTAAGAAAATTTTACAGAACTATGAAGGAGAAGAAGTCATGCCGGGATTTCGTACACATTATCTTTGGGGACAGGCCGCAAAAGGACAGGATATTATAAGAGCGATCCAGAAATACGAACACAGCTTCAATTTGGGACTGCAAGGGCCGGACATCTTTTTCTACAGTCCGCTGGCGCATCTCCTGTATGAAGAGCATCTGGGGGGACAGCTGCACAATGGAACGCGAACCAACGCCATGTTTCTGTCGCTTTTTGAGGCTCGCGATCGCTTCCACAAGAAAGAAGACCGCGAAATCTGCGACGCCTATATTTGTGGCTTCATCGGGCATTATACCTTGGACAGCGTCGTACATCCCTATGTGCATTATCGCACAAAAAAAGTCAAAAATGCCCATCTGGTGAATTATACCTTTGGCATCCATGTTTTGTTGGAAACCGATATGGACGCCCGGATTCTCCGCCATTATCTCGGCAAAAAAACCTCAGAATTTCATTGCGCTGCCACGATTGCTCTTTCAAAAAAAGAACAGGCGGTGGTGTCCCGCCTGCTTTCGCTCGCTGTGGAAACGGCCTATCCTGCTGTCCATCTTTCGCCCAGATTGGTTTCCTTTGCGATTTTTTGTATTCGAATTGGAAATTCCCTGCTCCACGACACGACCGGCCGCCGAAAAGCCTTTCTACGGCGATTTGACGAACGCTTGATTGGAAATTCTTTTCTTTCTTCATTGATTGCCGCTGATTTCCACAAGACTTATACCGACCCCTGCAACCTTCGCCACAAGACCTGGCGCAATCCCTGGAACCTAAGCATCACTTCCCAGGAGAGCGTGTTTGACCTGATGGATCGCGCGACCGTTGACTTCCGCAAACGGCTCTATATGTATCGAAAAATGATCCGCAAAAATGAAAAGAACCGCAACCAGTTGTTGAAGCATCTGGGGAATCTCAGCTATGATTCAGGGTTGACGCATTAAAATGTTAATTCCCACGCATGAGAACGATTTCTTTGGCCAACGCTGCATATTTTTTCTTTAATTCATCTAAGTCTTCCAACGATTTGCAATCCTCAAGCTCTTCATTGAATTTGAGGATTGAAATTTCCTTTGCCATTCGTTCGATCTGATCTGTTGTTGTTGACATATATCTCCTCTTTTCTATAAATAAATCTTCGATGATACTATTCTTCAAAACTGCATTATTTCTGCTTCTTTTGAATCCTCATCGTCACCCCTTCGACGGCATCCACGATTCCAAAATCGCCCACTTCAAAAATATCCGCATCATCGACCGCTCTGGCCGTCCATTCCATCCCCTTGTAATTGACCTTCCCGGTCTGATCAGAATTGGACACGCGCTCAATCACCCGTACCTCACTCTCAATCGTTTCTTCAACATTGGTACGGCTGCGTTTTTTGTTCAAAAACTTCACAGCAAAGGGCCTAGTCCAGTACAATAGCGCCAACGTAGCACCAAAAAAGCAGACAAGCTGCAATTCAAGAGATCCGCCGAACCATGCAGCCGCCATAGCCAGCAAGGCGCCACCGGTCATCCAGATCGCCACCAACCCCACCGTCAACATCTCCGCCACAATCGTCGCTATCACCACTACAGCCCAGAATAATTCCATCGAAAATTCCACATCAATCATCCTTCTTGTTCAAAAAAGCCAATATCTCTTTCTTTGATGGCGATTCCTGCATCCCATTTTCAATATACCGGATCGCCCGCACAATTTTGTCACTTGACAATCCATCCGCTTCCAAAATATCTACGAGCCTTGTTGCTTCCGTCATTGTCATATCTTGTCTCCTTTTTCTATAATTTTTATATTTGAGTGCATTGTATCATATTGCATAAAAAAAAGATACCCTATCCTTTCATCAGAATAAGATATCTTTCCTGCCCAGACTCGGAATCGAACCAAGGACAC
>JAFUXY010000156.1 GCA_017477005.1 Lachnospiraceae bacterium
AGGATCCGGCATTGTCCCTGCTGTCCCTGGCGATGAGGGCAGGAAAGATCAAGAGTGGGGAATATGCAGTAGAAAAAGCGGTGAAAAGCGGAGAAGCCCAGTTGGTACTTGTGGCAGGAGACGCTTCAGCGAATACAAAAAAAGCATACCAGGATATGTGCCGTTTTTATCGGGTGAAATATTTGGAGTATGCGGACAAAACGATTCTCGGTGGGACGATTGGCAAGGAGTTTCGGGCGGCAATAGCTGTTTGCGAAGAGCATTTTGCCAAAGGTATTTCCGAAAAGGCAAATGCAGACTATACAGCGTGACGGAGGTGGATGAATGGCAAGAATGAGAGTGAATGAATTAGCGAGGGAGCTTGGCGTGCCCAACAAAGATATATTGAAGTATTTGAACGAGAACGGCCACGCTGTGAAAAGCCATTCAAGCAGTATAGAGGATGCCGCCATCTCTCTGGTGCGTAGTCGTTTCCAGAAACAATCGGAGGGCGCTGCAAAGCCTGCAGAAAGCGCTGCCGCCAAACCAGCCGAAAAAACACCGACCGAGAACGCCGTTTCCAAACCGGTGGAGAAAACACCGGGCGAGAACGCCGCTTCCAAACTGGTGGAGAAATCACCGGCCGAGAGTGCTGAAAAACCGGCTGAAAAAGCTCCCGTTGAGAAGGCTGCTGCGGCAAATAATGCGGCGGCAAAGCCAGTGAACAAGGCATCCGGCGAAAATGCGGCAAAGCCTGTGGAAAAACCATCGCCAGACAAAGCGGCGAAGGCAAAAGCGCCGCAGAAGCAGGGCGCGGATCGTTCGAGCGCAACTGTCCGAACGGACAGGAAACCTCCGTTGAAGGCGGCGCAGGGAACCGGTACACCGGCTTCTGCACCGACAGGAGAGGGAGATGAACGCCGGAAAAGGCTGCGTCCGAAAAAGAAAAATGTGACGACGGTGATCAACCGCAAGTATCTGAGCCAACAAGGGGGCGGTGGTTCCGGCACGGAACGCAAACAGGGCGAAGGGCGGAGACGTGAAAAGAATCGTCGTTCGAACCAGGAGCGAGAGGGTTCGCGCAGAAGCGGGTTCGGACAGGGAATGTCCAATCGGATCATTCGGCCCCGTCCGGAAAGTGAGCGTACGGTGCGTCCGAAAGCGACGCTGCCCAAGCCGGAAGAGGAACTGATCCTCCTTTCGACGCCTCCGGCAGAGCCGGAACAGATAAAAGAGAGTACGGAAGCTGCGGCACAGGCAAGCCCAATCGCTGAAACGGTAGCATCCGGGAGCAAAGCAGACCAGGATGTTTCCGAGCAGGCCGTTTCTGTGGAAAAGACAGAGACAAAAGCGGAAGCGGAGAATGTGCCGCATGTATCGGATACGGCGCAGTCTGTTGAGTCCGGTGGGGCTAAAACGCAGCCGAAGTCTGAGTCTGCTTCCAAACCGCAGGAAACAGCCAAAGGACAGGAAACTTCCCGCAATCAAAATGCGGCAAAATCGCAGCAGAATAAAGGAAAAGGACAAAATAAAGGCCAGGGCGCGTCCAAGGGTCAGCAGGGCAAAGGCGGCAATGGATTTGTCAAAAATCAAAATCAGGCTTCTTCCAAGTCAGGAGGTGGACAGGGTCAGAAGGCGGCCACCGGAAAAGACGCTGGAAAGAATAAAAAACGCAAAAAAGATAGAGATTCTCTGGGTAAGAAGCAGGAACGCTACGTCAATCTGGAGAAGAAAGAGAGGAACAAGCGCACGAAGAATCAAAATAAACAGCCTCAGGAGCGAAAGTCGGATGAAATTCTGACGTTGGTATTACCGGAAAGACTGACCATTCGTGAGTTGGCAGACAAGATACAGATCGCACCTTCGGCGATCGTCAAGCAGCTCTTCATGAAAGGCACCATGGTGACGGTGAACCAGACCATTGAGTACGAACAGGCCGAAGAAATCGCGCTCGAGTATAATTGTATTTGCGAGCCGGAGGAGAAGGTGGATGTGATTGCAGAGCTTCTGAAGGAAGATGAGGAAGATCCAAGAACCCTGAAGCCGCGTCCGCCCGTGGTCTGCGTGATGGGTCATGTCGACCATGGAAAGACCTCCTTGCTCGACGCGATCCGGGATACCAGAGTGACGGCCAGAGAAGCGGGTGGAATCACGCAAAAGATCGGCGCCTATGTGGTGTCGGTGGACGATCAGAAGATCACCTTCCTCGATACGCCGGGTCACGAAGCCTTTACAGCGATGCGTATGCGCGGTGCCAATTCCACCGATATTGCCATCCTCGTTGTAGCGGCCGATGATGGCGTGATGCCTCAGACCGTCGAGGCGATCAACCATGCGAAGGCTGCCAATATCGAAATCATCGTGGCGATCAACAAGATTGACAAACCCAATGCCAATATCGACCGCGTGAAGCAGGAGCTTTCTGAATATGAGCTGATTCCCTCGGATTGGGGCGGCAGTACGGAGTTTGTGGCGGTTTCGGCCAAGACGCAAGAGGGCATTGACGACCTGTTGGAGATGATTCTTTTGACCTCCGAGGTGTTGGAGCTGAAGTCCAATCCGAAGCGAAATGCGAGAGGTCTCGTGATCGAGGCCGAGCTCGACAAGGGACGCGGCGCAGTAGCGACGGTTCTGGTACAAAAGGGGACATTGAAAGTAGGCGATCCGGTAGCGGCCGGAAGTTCATTCGGACGTGTACGCGCCATGACCAACGACAACGGCGAAAATGTTCGTACCGCCGGGCCTTCAATGCCGGTGGAGATCATTGGTCTCTCAGAGGTACCCAAGGCAGGAGAAATCTTTGTCGCTATGGATTCGGAAAAGGAGGCACGCAGCTTCGCCAGCACCTTTGTGTCCGAGAGCAAGAATCGCATGGTCGAAGAGTCCAGGATGAAGATGTCCCTCGATGATCTGTTTACGCAGATTCAGGCAGGCAATTTGAAGGAACTCGATATCATTGTGAAAGCGGACGTACAGGGGTCCGTGGAAGCGGTGCGTCAGTCCCTCGAAAAGCTGTCCAACGAAGAAGTGGTTGTGAAGGTAATCCACGGCGGAGTCGGCGCAATTACAGAGAGCGATGTCAACCTGGCATCTGCTTCCAACGCCATTATCATTGGATTCAATGTGCGCCCGGATGCGATCGCCAAACAGCGGGCAGACCAGGAAGGCGTGGATGTACGCCTTTACAAAGTAATCTACAACGCAATCGAAGATGTGGAAGCAGCTATGAAGGGTATGCTCGAGCCGGTCTTCGAGGAGAAGATCATTGGACATGCTGAGGTGCGTCAGATCTTCAAGTCTTCGGAGGTTGGAAATATCGCCGGTTCGTATGTGACGGATGGTTATTTTGTACGAGATTGCAAGATCCGTATCCGCCGTGGCGAGGATCAAGTTTACGAGGGTTCGCTGGCTTCACTGAAGCGTTTCAAAGACGATGTCAAGGAAGTGAAGTCTGGTTATGAATGCGGTTTGGTCTTTGATGGATTCGGAGAAATGGAAGAAGAGGATATTATCGAGGCCTATATCATGGTAGAAGTGCCGCGGGATCGATTGTAATATCAGCACAAGCTTCCATGTCAGGCTAGATCGGGGAGAGCGATATGAGAAAGCGCAGTGTGAAAATGGATCGGATCAACGAGGATGTTTACCGCACTTTATCTGAGATTATCCGCAGTGAGGTGAAGGATCCGAGAGTGGATGCGATGACAAGTATTACCTCTGTGGAGGTGGCAAAGGATCTAAAGACCGCAAAAGTATATATCAGTGTGTTGGGAGATGCGTCCGTTTTGGAGGGGACGATGGAGGGATTGAAAAGCTCGTCCGGGTTCATTCGGAGCCGCTTAGCGAAGGAATGCAATCTCCGAAACACACCAGAATTGCGGTTTATAGCCGATTCATCGATTGCCTATGGGATGAAAATGTCGCAGATGATCGATGATGTGATCGCAAAAGAGCATAGGGAAGAAGAGGAAACAGACGATGAGTGAGTGGACTTTTGAAAAAATCATAGGCGATGCCGCGTCCGTGGCCATTGCTGGACATGTGCGTCCGGATGGGGACTGTGTGGGTTCCTGTATGGGGGTGTACAATTATATGCGCACCAATTTTCCGGAGGTGAGAGCGCAGGTATATTTGGAGCCGATTCCGGATTCCTATCTTTTTTTGGCAAATACAGATCAGGTGCGTGTGCCCGGAGAAGACGAGCCGGTCTACGATCTGTTTATTTGTCTGGACTGTGGCGATATCAAGCGTTTGGGACCGTCTGGCGGTTTGTTTGAGTCGGCCAAACGGACTTTCTGCGTGGATCATCATATGGCGGAGCATGATTTTGCGGATGGAAATTATGTAAAGCCGAAAGCCAGCTCCACCAGTGAATTGTTGTGCGAGCTGATGGATATGGATAAGATCACAAAGGAGACGGCGGAGTGTCTGTACACCGGGATTGTGGATGATACGGGAGTCTTCCAATACGATTGCACGTCTTCAAAAACCATGCGTATAGCCGGAGAGCTGATCGACAAGGGAGTGCATTTTTCCTCTTTGATCGAGAGGGTATTCTATGAAAAGACCTACGCACAGAATCGGATTCTGGCGGTGGCTTTGCTCTCGGCCAAGCTGCATGAAAATGGGCGTATCATTTCTACCTGGCTATCCAAGGAAACGATGGACGAATACGGTGTGAAAGCGATTGATACAGAGGGAATTGTGGAACAGCTTCGGACGACGCGGGGCGTGGATGCCGCTATTTTCCTCCACGAAAATGAGGATGGAACCTACAAGGGTTCGTTGCGGACCAGCGCGGATATCAATCTGGTCAATATCGCAAAGCTCTTTGGGGGAGGCGGACATGCCAAGGCAGCTGGATTCACGGCGACGGGCGATCCGGAGACAGAGATTATTCCCAAGATACTTTCCGCTTTGGATCAAGAGTTTGCGTCACTATAAAAAGGTGGCGGATGATTCAACCTATGACGAAAAAACCTTCAGGGGAAATCTATGAAATATAAGGAAAATACATTCACCGGCTTCTTGAATATATACAAAGAAGCCGGTTTTACGTCTCATGACGTTGTGGCGAAATTAAGAGGCCTTCTAAAACAGAAGAAAATCGGACATTTGGGGACTTTGGATCCAAATGCAGTAGGGGTGTTGCCGGTAGCCTTGGGACGGGCGACGAAAACCATCTCACTTTTGGAGGATCATACCAAGGAATATGATTGCAGGACGCGGCTCGGAGTTGAAACAGACACCTACGATATCTGGGGCAATGTTGTTGAAATGCGCTCAGTAGAAGTTACCGAAGAAGAAGTGGAACAAGTGGTAAATTCTTTTCTAGGTCTCTCTCAGCAGACACCGCCCATGTATTCTGCCAAAAAACAGAACGGGAAGCGTTTGTATGAGTTGGCCAGGGAAGGGAAGTCCGTTGAGCGTCCAGCTGTCCCTATATATATAGAAGAAATACGAATCGTAGAGATGAATCTGCCTGAAGTGACGTTCCATGTGGCTTGCTCGAAAGGCACCTATATCCGCAGTATTTGTCATGATATTGGGAAAAAACTAGGCTGCGGCGCCTGCATGGAAGGCTTGACAAGGACCAGGGCCGGACAGTTTCGGATAGAAGAAGCACGGTCATTGTCGGAGATTGAAGAGTTGATTTGCGATTTTGAAGGAGAAAAACCGCTTTCAAACCTTCTGATTCCCATCGACCGGGCTTTTGAAAATCTGCCAAAGATCATCTGTAGGAAGGAAGCGCAACGAAAAGCGGAAAATGGTGGCGTTTTATCGCTAAACGAAATCCTTCTTTCAAAGATAGATGATTCAACTAAAATCCGGGTGGATGTACAAAAAATCGAAAATATGTTCGCTAATTCGTGGAAAAATAATTCAACTAATTCGTCTGAATTTTCTGAAAATAATTCAAGCGAAATGTTGGCCTCTGATTTTCAAAAATTACAAGCGGAAAAATCTCCGATTGTGCGTGCATATCTGTATGAGAATGAGTTTCTCGGAATTTATGAGTGGAGTGGCGAAAATTTCGTTCCAAGAAAGGTCTTGTTAGCATGAGAATACTACACAATTTTGGTGAATCGAAACTCAACAAAAATGCAGCCTTAACCGTTGGAAAATTCGATGGATTACATTTGGGTCATGATTATCTGATCGATCAGATTGTACAAA
>JAFUXY010000157.1 GCA_017477005.1 Lachnospiraceae bacterium
CCCTTGAATGAAAGGGTAATCGTATCGTCTCCTACCAATCCATCGCCCGTGATGCCGCCCTGCTTGTCCACGCGGATATCGCCGGTTTCCTTGACCTCAAGTGAGCCTTCCGGGTTCACCAACGCCCTGCCGTCATACGGCTTGGAAAGGCTGGCCGAGGTCAGCGTGATGTCGCGCTTGGCAATCACAAGCGTTCCTGTGCCGATCTTCACGTTGAACTCACTGGAAAGATCCTTGCCCTTTTCGTTCTTGACGACCGCTTTTCCGCTCACTGTCACAGGGGTTGTCCCGGCCACTGCGGAAGAGGCTCCTGCCGTCAGCCCGGTCACATAGTAGGTATGTCCGTTGGCCGTCACAGGCACTCCCTTTTCGGTCTCTCCCACGAAACCGCTGACCGATTTTTCCTCTCCATCGTACTTCAGGTCGGTCTTGCTCTTCGGTGTCACCGTCACCTCGTAGGCTGCGCCATTGGAGGTAATCGTCAATGTTCCGACGACTTCCTGGATATTGTAGTTTTCTGCCTTGGTATTTGACTTCAAGCTATAGCTGAAAGCGTTCGGCACTACTTCTCCCGGATCCTCCGCTTCGCCTGTAAAGTTGAAGTTCTCTGCGCCTTCTCCGTTGATGAAGCCGGTCTGGATCACTTCTGTATCCCCATTCACCAACTTCGAACCATCGTATACCTTCGACAGACTCTTGGACTCAATCTTCGCATCGAGTTTCGTGATTGTGAGTGTGCCCGTCTGCTTGTCTACATGGAACTGATCTGTCACATCGGCACCGGACTCGTCCTTTATCGTCTCCGTACCGCTCAAAGTAATGCTGTACTCACCTGCGTCTGTACCGCCGCCCGAAGCCGAAAGTCCTTCCAGTGTGTACGTCTCGCCACTCATCGTAAAGGTCTTTGTTTCTGACTTCTTGATCGCATCGGCCAGCTTTCCGATACCGCTTGCGCTTCCTCCGCTCTGCTCATTGACTGAAAAGGCATCCTTGTCCACGTTCTGTTCAGAACCATTATAAGGACTCGTGAAGGAATCTGGCTTGACCTTGACTTCGAATTTCGTAGCCCTACCCGATACCGTCAATGTACCGTATGTAATCGTAATCGAGTAGTTCGGGAATTTGGCCTGCCACGAAGTCTCATCAATACCACCGTTGTCCGCCAACATACCAAAGGTATTCTGGCTTGTACCCGGCGCTTTCTGGCTGCCGGTGAACTTCAACTTCGGAAGCGAATCACCCTTCGCCCAGCCATCACCCGTGACCTCTGTCTCTTCTAAGGTATGCGCTTTTCCATCGTATTCCCATGTACCGGACTTGGAAGCAATTGCAACGGAACGAGGCGCGATATTGATATAGCCGTTCTCCACATCGAGAGTGAAAGCCGTATCCTTGCCATTTTGCTGGATCTTGGATCCGCTTCCCATCGAAATGGTGTAATTGCCTACGTCCTTCGCCGCCGTGACCGTCTCATCACCCTTCTTCATCGTCGGCACAACGCCCGGAATCTTGTAGTCCTTGTTCTTGAATGTGAAGGAGATCCCGTCGCTTCCAATAGTATACGGAACATCCTCTCCATCTACTTTCACGGAGGCAACAATATCGCTGATCTCCTCACCATCGTAGATCTTGGATGTCTGAGCTGCCTTCACGGATACCGCATGTCCCGGATTGAACCACAGGATCAGCGTCGTCGTACCGTCTGCCTTGATCTGGCTGCGCACGACATTCTTGCTATTGCCATCGTCAAAGGTATAGCCCGGAAGCGTCTTGTCTTCGTCATTGGCCTTGATCGTATTGCCAGTCGTACCGTAGCGCACTTTTCTCGCATTTGAGATTTCCTGCTCTGTTTCCGTGTTGTAGCACAGCAGCGTGTACGGTGTCTCGTTGCTCGGAATCCACTGCGCGTACAGCTTTGTATCTTCTTTCAGGGTAATCTTGCTGCCCTTCTGGTAGCCGTAGCCTGAACCATCAGCCTTGGTATTCCACCCAGCGAATACATAGCCTTGGCTCTGCAAGGTATTCTGACCATCTACGGTCACTTCCGTGCCCTTCTTATACTGCTTCGAAACAGGGCACTGTCCTGTATAACCAGAGATATTCGGCAGATAATC
>JAFUXY010000158.1 GCA_017477005.1 Lachnospiraceae bacterium
CGCATAGACTATAATATTGGAAGATTCTGTGATATGAGATTCCACATGGGCATGCGAATATTGGGGAGGATTGTGGGAGTGCGAGGCAAGGAACAATCCGTAGGAATCAATTTGTACTATGATCATATATGAAATGGAAATACGAAGAGGAAGCGGATTATGGCGAATAAGAAAAGAGAAGATCTGCGAATTGAACGAGATGAAATGCGGAAAAAAGCGGAAGAGGTGATCCAAGCAAAGCATGGGATAGCAAAGACGGCGGCTCTTTTAGAGGGCGGCGTGTCTTACAAATCCATTTTAGCGATGGTAGAAAAGGGTGACTTGATTCGCGTGAAAAGCGGTTATTATTCTATGCCGGATACACAGTTTTCAGAGGAAGAGTTGATTACAGCTCAATATCCCGATGGTGTGCTGACAATGGAAACGGCTTTATTCTATCATGGTTATATTGAAGAGAGGCCTGCTCTTTGGTCGATCGCTGTGTCAAAAAATATTTCTAAATCCCGCTTCAAAGTAGATTATCCGAAAATTCGACCCTATTTCACAGAAGACAATACATTGTCGATGGGTGTCGAAACGATTGAAGTAGCCGGGACTCCGATTTCCATTTATACAGTGGATCGACTGATCTGCGATATACTGAAATACAGAGAAAAAGTAGATGTAGATATTTATCGAAGAGCTATTGAAAAATATATTGCAGATGAAAAGAAAGACACAGGACATTTGATGGAATATGCTGCTTCCAGACGAGTCGTTGCGAAGGTTCAGAATATTTTGGGTACGTGGATGGTTTTGCCGGAAGTGAAGCGTGTCGAGCCTAAAGAAATAATTTGGGTGGAGCCAGCCGAGAAGGAAGAAGAGCGTTCGTTTGAAAAAATAATAGAAGACAAACAGGATGATATAAAGGAAGAAAAACCAAAAGTTTTGAGTGCTGAGCCCGCAGACATTGCAAAAGCCATCTTTACAATTCTTCAGCATATGGAATTGATAGAGGATATGAGTATTTTTGTGGAGCTGTATAATCTTTTGTGTGTGTCCACAGTGGATGGAATAGCGGTGTCTCGCAGATTGATCGAATACTGCGAGGAGGGAGATTTTCCTTTGGATGAAAACCGGATACGAAAAATGCATAATTGGGGCAAAAATCGGTTTATGGAACAAAAATGGAGTCGATTTGCAAAACGACAAAAAAATGTGTCTTCAACTTGGAATGAAGTAGCACAGAAATTGTCTGATTTTGTCGTTCCCATTGGTCTTGCTATGTGCAAGGGAACACCTTTCACTGGAGATTGGATGCCGGAGCCGGGAAGGTTTTTTGAGTAATGCGTTGGTTGGATGAAGCAATTTCTTCCTATATAAAAGAAGATGTATATCCATTTCATATGCCGGGAGCCAAGCGACAGAATCCGGGATTGAAGGGAGATCCCTTTCTCTACGATATTACCGAAATCGATGAATTTGATGATCTGAGAAATCCAGATGGATTGTTGGCCGTATTGGAACGAGAATGGGCGAAGATGTACGGAGCAAAGGAAGCACTTTTGTCTGTCAATGGTTCTACGGGCGGAAATCTGTCTTGTATCTTTGCTGCAGCCGATGAAGGTGAAACGGTTTTAGTTGCAGAAGGAGCACATTGGAGTGTGTACAATGCGGCAAAGCTGCATCATTTGCGGATTGTTGACATTCCAGTTGAAAAAGGTGAGGAAGGATTTTTTCAAGCTGTATCTCCTGAAGCCGTTGAAGAAGCATTGAAAATGCATGAGAAAGTACGAGCTGTCATTATTACCACTCCGACTTATGAGGGAATGGTGTCCGAGGTGTCGGAAATAGCCGATATAATACACAGGAGGGATGTTTCACTGATTGTGGACGGAGCTCATGGCGCGCATTTTGGTCTTGCGAAAAATCAAAAAAAGGATGGGTACGAAAATCCCATTCATTTGGGTGCCGATGTAGTGGTTGTTTCCTTGCACAAGACATTGCCTGTTTTTGGACAGACTTCTTTGATTTTGTTTGGAAACACAGATAAAGAAAATCCTCGCGTTTCTGTGGCAGCAGTCAAGCACTATTTGAATATGTTTCAAACGAGTTCTCCATCTTATCTGTTGATGAGTGGTGCGGCAGCGGGCTGTCGATTTTTGCAGGAGAATGGAGAAACGCTTTGGCCGGAATTGATTCAAAATTTAGAGGAATTTTATCGGGAAACAGAATCATTACATTTCTTTCAAGTTGTAAAAAATAAAAACCACGATCGGTCGAAAATTATCGTATCGACAAAAAATGCTGGAATTTCCGGCCATGAGTTGATGAAGCGTCTCAGAAAGGAGTACTCTTTGGAGCTTGAAAGAAGCGGATCCTATTATGCACTGGCTCTTTGTAGTATCATGGATCGGCGGGAAGGGTTTCAAAGATTGGCAAGAGCGCTGCAGAAATTAGAGAAAGAAATAGGCGGTGGTTGAATGGATATAAAAATTAATGATATCAGTCCGATACAGCAGACGACTGAAAAAAAAGAGGTTTCAAAACCGGACGGACAATTCAAATTCACCCTGGCTTCTGCAATTGAGGATGAAGATCTGCAGGAAAGATTAAAAACCCTGATGAAGAAAATTGACGAGCAGGGGAAAAAACTTTCAGAGCACATGGATATTCGGGATATGCGGCAATACAGATCTTTGGTCAAAGAATTTGTCAATGAGGTTGTCAACCGCTCACACAAATTTTCGCGAGAAAACTTTCTGGATAGAAGGGGACGGCATCGCGTGTATGGAATGATAAAACGAGTGGACAAAAATCTTGATGAATTGGCAGAAGCTTTGGTGGCGGATGAAAAAGACCATTTGGATATTCTAAGCAGGGTAGACGATATTCGTGGTTTGCTGTTGGATATTTCGACATGAAATTTTCAGAGATAATAGGACAGGAAGCACTCAAACGCCATTTCAAGACAGCGCTTCGCAGAAAACAATTCTCTCAAGCCTATATCATAG
>JAFUXY010000159.1 GCA_017477005.1 Lachnospiraceae bacterium
GGACATTGCCGTCCACCGCCGGGACTGGAAGGTCGAAGGCGAAGGAAGCAATGGCGCCCGCCGTGTAGGGGCCGATTCCCGGCAGAGCGAGAATTTCCTTGTAGTGGCGAGGCATAGCGCCGCCGTGGTTTTCGGTCATGGCGATTGCCGCCTTTTTCAAATTCCTGGCGCGACTATAATACCCCAGTCCTTCCCAGAGCTTCATCAAGCGGTCGTCCTCGCAGGCGGCCAGAGAGGGGATGTCGGGCAGCTCTGATAGAAATCGATGGTAATACGGGATGACCGCTTCGATCCGCGTCTGCTGCAGCATGACCTCTGAGATCCAGATGCGGTAGGGGTCTTTGGTGTCCCGCCACGGCAGCGGCCGGTGGTTTTCATCATACCAATCCTTCAGAGGGGAGATCAGGCGGGAAATTGGAATTTCATTTAGCATAAGCAATCCTCATGGAAGCAGGGGTGTTGGCGGTGAAGCGGGAGGCATCGGACATTTGCGGCATAGAAAATCCGGGGAACCCGGCATTTTGGAACTACACAAAATGTATCGGATTGCCCCGGATCGAAGTTTCTGAATCATCCGAAGATGGATCAGAAGTCTGTCAACTCGCCTTTTCTCTTCTCAAGGAAGGCGCCCATTCCCTCCTTTTTGTCATGGGTGTCGTTGACAACGCCGAACAGGTTCGCTTCCATCTCGACAGCATTGTGGATGTCCATATCGTAGCCGTTGTTGATCGCAGCCTTTGCTACTGCGTTCGCATAGCTGCCCTTTGAAGCGATCTTTGAAGCCATCTTCTTGGCGGTCGGGATCAATTCTTCGGTAGGTACAACCTTGTTCACGAGGCCGATGCGATAAGCCTCATTTGCGTCGATATTGTCGCAGGTGAAGATCATTTCCTTGGCGCGACCCATACCAACCAGTCTGGCCAGTCTCTGCGTACCGCCGAATCCCGGAATGATGCCCAACCCTGTCTCCGGCTGTCCGAAGATAGCATTCTCGGAAGCGATGCGGATATCGCAGGCCATAGCGATCTCGCAGCCACCGCCCAAGGCAAAGCCATTGACTGCGGCAATCGTGATCTGGCGCATTTCCATCAGCTTGAAGAACGGCTTGGAAGCGCGAATGCCGAAGGCTCTTGCTTCGGGAGCAGAGAAATTGACCATTTCGGAAATATCTGCGCCTGCCACAAAGGACTTGAACGCATTGCCCTTCTTGTCCGGGCCACCCGTCAAGATCACAACCTTGATGCCGTCATTTGCTTCGATCTCTGTCAGACAGGCACCGAGCTCATCCAAGGTCTCGCTGTTCAACGCGTTCAGAGCGCCGGGTCTCGAAATCGCAAGTACCGCCACCTCGTCTTCTACTTCGAGTGTCAGATTTTTGTAGTCCGCCATAATAAAAATACCTCCTCCTCTGTTTCAAATTGTCGGATGCCAGCGCCCAATGATCCCATTCAACGGTGACATCGTTCTAAATACTGATTCCACTATATACGATTGTGGCTTTTTTTTCAAGAGGGTATAGGGTATAATCAAGGAAATCGAGGTTTAGTAACCACTCGTTGTTCCTTTGAGTGAACAGACGCAATTCTTTTGAAAGGATGAGAGAGATGAACGAATATTTCAACGTAGCGGATATTTTTGGCGACAATGTCTTCAACGACCAGATGATGCAGGAGCGACTGCCGAAGAAGATCTACAGGAAGCTGAAGGAGACGATCCGGGAGGGGCGGGATCTTGATCCGGACACGGCGGATGTGGTGGAGCATGAAATGAAGGATTGGGCGATTGAAAAGGGCGCGACCCATTTCACGCACTGGTTTCAACCTCTGACGGGAGTGACGGCGGAAAAGCATGATTCGTTCATCTCGGCGCCGATGGAGAATGGCAAAGTGCTGATGACCTTTTCGGGAAAGGAGCTGATCAAGGGGGAGCCGGATGCTTCTTCATTTCCATCGGGCGGGCTGCGGGCGACCTTTGAGGCGAGGGGATATACGGCCTGGGATCCGACGTCTCCGGCCTTTGTCCGACAGGACGCTGCGGGCGCGACCCTCTGTATTCCAACGGCGTTCTGCTCGTTCACCGGCGAGGCCTTGGATCAAAAAACGCCGCTTCTGCGGTCGATGGAGGCCTTGAGCAAGCAGACGATTCGGCTTCTGCGGCTGCTCGGCAACACGACCTCGAAAAAAGCCGTGCCCTGCGTCGGGATTGAGCAGGAGTATTTTTTGATCGATCGAAACGATTTTCTGGTCCGGAAGGATCTCGTGTACACCGGGCGGACGCTGGTGGGTGCGATGCCGCCTAAAGGCCAGGAGATGGACGATCATTATTTCGGAGCGATCCGGGAGCGGATCGGAGCGTTTATGCGGGATGTCAATACGGAGCTTTGGAAGCTCGGCGTCGCCGCGAAAACGCAGCACAACGAGGCGGCGCCGGGCCAGCACGAACTGGCACCGATCTATACCCAGGTGAATGTAGCGGTGGATCACAATCAGATGATCATGGAGACGCTTAAAAAAGTCGCCTATCGGCACAATCTGCAATGCCTGCTGCACGAGAAGCCGTTTGCCGGAGTCAATGGTTCGGGCAAGCATGACAACTGGTCGTTGGTCACAGACGATGGGATCAATCTGCTCGATCCTGGCAAGACACCGCATGAAAACGTACAGTTTTTGCTGGTGCTCTGCTGCATCCTGAAGGCAGTGGACGTGCATGCAGATCTGCTGCGTGAGTCGGCGGCGGATGTGGGCAACGACCATCGGCTGGGAGCGGACGAGGCGCCTCCGGCGATTATCTCTGTCTATCTCGGGGAGCAGCTTCAGGACGTGCTTTCGCAGTTGATCTCCACTGGATTTGCGACGCACAGCATTGGAGAAAAGAAGCTCGAAACAGGGGTCAAGACGCTGCCGGAGTTTTTGAAGGATGCGGCCGACCGCAACCGCACCTCCCCGTTTGCATTCACCGGCAACAAATTTGAATTTCGTATGGTGGGTTCCGAGGACTCAGCGGGGGAGCCAAATACAGTGATCAACACCATTGTGGCAGAGGCCTTTTCGGATGCCGCGGAGGAGCTGGAAAAAGCGGAGAACGTGGATCTGGCAGTCCATGATCTGATCAAGCGTTATGCAGCCGAGCACCAGAGAATCGTGTTCAATGGCAATGGATATTCCCAGGAATGGGTGGAGGAGGCCGAGCGGCGGGGACTGCCCCATATCAAAAACATGGTGGACGCAATTCCGGCGCTGACCCATGAAAAGACGATTCGTCTGTTTGAGAGGTTCGGGGTGCTCACCCGCGCGGAGCTGGTGTCCCGGGCCGAGATCGAATACGAGATCTACGCGAAGAAGTTGAATATCGAAGCGAAAACCTTGATCGATATTACCAAAAAGCAGATCATCCCATCGGTGATCCGGTACACGACGGTGCTGGCGGAGTCCATCAATCAGGTGCGCGCAGCCTGCGAGGCGGATGTTTCCACGCAGTCACAGATGTTGCTCGAGGTCTCCGATCTTTTGGCGAAGACAAGGCTGGGCCTATCGAAGCTCGAGCAGGCTCAGGGCGAAGGGGTGAAAATGCAGGGCGGCCGGGAGCGCGCCGTGTATTACCGCGACAACGTGCGTGAAGTAATGGGAGAGCTGCGGATCTCTGTGGACAAGCTCGAGATGCTGCTAGACAAGGAAATGTGGCCGATGCCTTCCTATGGAGATATGCTGTTTGAGGTATGAGGCGTTTGTTTCTGATCTTGTTAGTGGTGACTTTCCATTGAAAAAATGGTAGAATGGCATGCATTGACATAATAGGAAGGAGAGAATCAATGGCTATTGTGGATTTATTGGAACGCAACAGCAAGCTCTACGGCAATGAGGTAGCGCTTGTGGAGATCAATCCCGAAGTGCATGAAGATCGCCCGGTTTTTTGGAAGGAATACGAGTTGATCCAGCCTACGTCCAAGACGTTTTATCGCAGGGAGATTACCTGGTCGGTCTTCGATGAGAAGGCCAACCGTGTGGCCAACCTTCTGATTTCGCACGGTATAAAACGAGGACAGAAATGCGCCATTCTGCTGATGAACTGTCTGGAATGGCTGCCCATCTATTTTGGAATTTTGAAATCCGGTGCGATTGCCGTCCCCTTGAATTTCCGTTATACATCGGAAGAAATTGATTACTGTCTGCAATTGGCGGACGTGGATGTCTTGTTCTACGGGCCGGAGTTCATCGGACGAGTGGAAAATATTGCCTACAAGCTCAGGGACAAGATGCTGTTTTATTTTGTGGGAGATTCCTGCCCGGATTATGCGGAGGACTATTTTCGGCATGCGGGTAATGCGTCTAGCTCTGCGCCGAAGGTTTTGATCGAGGGCACCGATCTTGCCGCGATCTATTTTTCTTCCGGTACGACGGGCTTTCCGAAGGCCATCCTGCACAGGCATTCCGCCCTTATGCAAAGCGCGCGTATGGAAGCACGGCATCATGAGACCACGCACGAGGACGTTTTTTTGTGCATCCCTCCGCTTTATCATACCGGAGCCAAAATGCACTGGTTTGGCTCTCTGTACAGTGGAAGCCGGGCGGTTCTTCTGAAAGGAAACACGCCGGAGTCTATCTTGAAGGTGGTTTCGACGGAAGGGTGTACCATCGTCTGGCTGTTGGTGCCGTGGGCACAGGACATCCTGTTTGCCCTGGACCGGAAGGAGCTTTCACTTTCGGATTTCCAGACCTCCCAGTGGCGGCTGATGCATATCGGTGCGCAGCCGGTGCCGCCCAGTCTGATCAAGCGGTGGCAGGGCTACTTCCCGAATCAGAAATACGATACCAACTACGGGTTGTCCGAGTCCACCGGCCCTGGCTGTGTCCATCTCGGGATGGAGAACATACACAAGGTAGGCGCCATCGGTGTTCCTGGCTATGGCTGGGAGACAAAAATCATTGGTGAAGACGGACAGGAGGTGGCGCAGGGCGAAGTCGGAGAGCTTTGCGTGAAGGGGCTGGGCGTCATGGTGGAATATTACCATGACCCGGAAGCCACGGCAGAGGTCATGGACGGCGAATGGCTGAAGACCGGGGATATGGTGCAGCAGGACGCGGACGGCTTTATCTACTTGGTAGACCGGAAAAAGGATGTGATTATTTCCGGCGGAGAAAACCTGTATCCGGTGCAGATCGAGAGCTTTCTTTCGGCTATGCCAAAGGTGCATGACGTGGCGGTGATCGGATTGCCCGATCCCCGGCTCGGAGAAATTGCGGCCGCTATTATCCAAGTCAAAGAGGGGATGGAGTGTACAGAAAACGAAATCAATCATTTCTGTCTGGACCTGCCCCGCTACAAGAGACCGCGCAAGATTATTTTTGCCGATGTTCCCAGAAACGCAACGGGAAAGATTGAAAAACCGAAGCTCCGCGAGATTTACCATGCGACGCGTTTGGTGGATGAGCAGAGCAAGCAGTAGGAGGAAATGCGATTATGAAAGAACTCATGTTGGGCAACAAGGCGGTTGCCCGTGGTCTCTATGAGGCCGGTTGTGAATTTATTTCCAGCTATCCCGGCACGCCCAGCACGGAGATTACGGAAGAGGCTGCCAAATACGATGAGATTTATTGCGAATGGGCGCCAAACGAAAAAGTGGCGATGGAGGCGGCCTTCGGCGCGGCTTTGGCTGGCCGTCGTTCCTTTACGGGGATGAAGCATGTGGGCTTGAACGTGGCGGCGGATCCGCTATACACCATGTCCTATACCGGAATCAACGCCGGTTTGGTCGTGGGCGTGGCGGACGATGCGGGCATGCATTCCTCTCAAAATGAGCAGGACAGCCGCCACCATGCTATCGCGGCGAAGCTGCCCCTGCTCGAGCCGTCGGATTCCGCCGAGGCCAGAGAGTTCGCGATGGCGGCCTACGAGCTTTCTGAGCGTTTTGACACGCCAGTGCTGCTGAAGATGTGTACCCGCGTGGCGCATTCCCAGTCGGTGGTGGAGCCGAAGGAGCGGACGCTGCATCGAAAGGATTATGAGAAGGATATCGCGAAATACGTGATGATGCCGGGGAACGCCATACGGCGCCATCCTATTGTGGAGGAACGCACGGCGCGTCTTGCGGAATTTGCGGAAGACTGCCCGTTCAACAGGGTGGAGATGGGCGGTACCGAAAAGGGGATCATTACCGATTCCACTTCTTATCAATATGTGAAGGAAGTATTTGGAGACAGCGTGTCTGTCTTGAAGCTGGGGCTTGTCAATCCGCTGCCCAAGAAGCTGATCAAAGACTTTGCGGCAAAGGTGGATACGCTCTACGTCGTAGAAGAACTGGATCCCATCATCGAAAACCATGTCCGCTCTTTGGGGCTTGAAACCCATGGAAAAGACCTCTTGCCTATCTGCGGGGAGTTCTCGCAGAATTTGGTGGCCAAGGCTTTGGGGGGCGAGGTGCATGAAGGCGAGGCGTTGGACGACCCCATCCCGCCGCGTCCTCCTGTGATGTGCGCTGGTTGTCCCCACCGCGGTCTGTTTTATACGTTGAAAAAGCTGGGCTGCACGGTCTTGGGAGATATTGGATGCTACACGTTGGGTGCCGTGGCTCCGCTTGGCGCGATGGAGATGACGCTTTGCATGGGAGCCTCTGTTTCCGCCATCCATGGCTTCAACAAGGCGCTGGGGGCGGAGAGCGAAAACCGTACCGTGGCGGTGATCGGGGATTCCACCTTTATGCATTCGGGCATGACCGGGCTGGCGGACGTGGCCTACAATCAGTCCAATTCCACGATTATTATTTTGGATAATTCGATTACGGGAATGACCGGGCATCAGCAGAATCCCACCACGGGGCTCAACCTTCGTGGAGACCCTGCCGGAAAAATTGATTTGGAAGCGCTGTGTCGGGCTTTTGGATTCGAAAATGTCAGCGTGGTGGATCCGTATGATCTGGAGGAATGCGAGACAGTTATTTCAAGAGAACTCGCGAAAAACGAGCCATCCATGATTATCTCCCGTCGTCCCTGCGCGCTGTTGAAATATGTGAAGCACAAACCGCCTGTGTCGGTTGATCCGGAAAAATGCCGTTCGTGTAAAAGCTGCATGAAAATCGGGTGTCCGGCTATCTCGATGAAGTCTGTCGAGGGAGAAGAGAAGAAAAAAGCCACAATCGATGCCACGCTCTGCGTCGGCTGTGGAGTCTGCGAACAGTTGTGTCCGTTTGACGCGTTTGTGGAAGGAGGCGAAGAATAATGTCGGTAAAAAATGTCATGATCGTCGGCGTGGGAGGACAGGGAAGCCTGCTGGCCAGCAAGCTTTTGGGACATCTTCTTTTGGCGAGCGGCTACGATGTCAAGGTGTCTGAGGTACATGGGATGTCGCAGAGAGGCGGCAGCGTCGTGACCTATGTGCGTTATGGCGAGAAGGTCTATTCGCCTGTGATCGATGAGGGCGAGGCGGATTGCATCGTTTCGTTTGAGCTTTTGGAAGCGGCGCGTTGGATGCGTTTTTTGAAAAAGGATGGAGTGATCATTACAAATACACAGACCATCGACCCGATGCCGGTGATCACTGGCACGGCGGAATATCCCGAGAATCTGGAAGAAAAGATGAGGGCAAAAGGGATAAACGTGGATGCCATGGACGCCCTGTCTCTCGCCCAGGAAGCGGGTTCGGCCAAGGCGGTCAATCTGGTGCTCTTGGGAAGGCTCTCCAAATATTTTGAGGAGATTCCGGCCGAGAGGTGGCAGGAAGCTATCGAGGCCTGCGTACCCGCCCGGTTTTTGGAACTGAATAAAAAGGCTTTCGCGCTGGGGAATGGGTGAGAAATATTTCAAAATCTCTGTTTTTGAGTTGACAAGAAGAAATAGTTGTGGTAATGTTTCGGACATGCTGCAGCTTTAGTCACAAATTATTCACAGATTGTTCACTTGATGTAAGGATTATTATATTATGAACCGTATCCAACATTTCGCTTTCAACTTTAGCTTTTACTTTTTTAGCTTTACTGACGCAGACAGTAGGGTTGATTTGTTATGCTAAAGTTTGAGAGTACGAAAGGGTATTCCTAAATGGGCGTGGCACTTCAACCGGTGCCGCGCCTTTTTTGTAGGGAAGAAATTTGAAAATTGCCTAATAAACCATGCACACGAATTCGAAAGGTTGATAAATCGGCATTTGCCAATTTCGAATTCGGCGCAAAAGGAAACGAATTAATTCGTTTCCTATACATATGATGAAAGGAGGAACAGATGGCAGAGCATTATTATCAACCGGAGATCGAGACGATGCCCCGGGAGCAGATGAAGGAACTGCAGGACGAGAAACTTCGGGTGCAGGTGCAGCACGTATGGGACAACGTGCCGTATTACCGAAAGAAAATGGAGGAAAAGGGCGTTTCCCCGGAGGACATTCATGGACAGGAGGATTTGAAAAAACTGCCGTTTTTATCCAAAGCAGATCTGCGAGAGGCCTATCCCTATGGCTTGATGGGAAAGCCCTTGAAGGACTGCGTGCGTATTCAATCTACTTCCGGGACCACGGGAAAACGAGTGGTGGCGTTTTATACACAGCACGATCTCGATCTGTGGGAGGATTGCTGTGCGAGAGCCATTTGCGCGGCTGGCGGAACCGATGAGGATGTTTGCCAGGTTTCGTATGGTTATGGGCTGTTTACGGGAGGACCGGGATTGAATGGCGGCAGCCACAAGGTAGGCAGCTTGACGATTCCGACAAGCTCCGGCAATACCGAGCGCCAGATTATGTTCATCCAGGATTTGTCGGCGACCATTCTTTGCTGTACGCCCAGCTATGCCGCCTACCTTGGCGAGACCATGGCGGAAATGGGGTTGAAGCCCGAGGATATTCCGCTCAAAGCAGGCATATTCGGCGCTGAAGCATGGAGCGAGGAAATGCGTCGGGATATCGAGAATACCTTAGGGATAAAGGCCTATGATATTTATGGTCTGACAGAGTTGTCCGGGCCGGGCGTGGCTTTTGAGTGCTCCGAACAGAACGGCATGCACATCAATGAGGATCATTTCATTGCAGAGATCATCGATCCGGAAACGGAGGAAGTTCTGCCGGAGGGCAGCGAGGGAGAGCTTGTCTTTACTGCTATTGATAAGGAAGCCTTCCCGATGATGCGTTATCGTACGAGGGACATCTGTTCCCTTTCACGCAAGCCCTGCTCATGCGGCCGCACCCATGTGCGTATGGCCAAGCCGAAGGGACGTTCGGACGACATGCTGATCATCCGTGGCGTCAACGTCTTCCCGTCGCAGATCGAGACCGTTCTTTTGAACAATGGTTATCCTGCCAATTACCAGATCATTGTGGATCGTGTCAGAAATACGGATACACTGGACGTGCAGGTGGAGATGACTCCGGAGATGTTCACGGACAATATCGGAGAAATTGAAGAGAGGCAGAAAACTCTCGTAGAGGGCTTGAAATCTATGCTGGGTCTGAAGGCGAAGGTATCTTTGGTGGCGCCGAAGACCATCGCTCGCAGCGAAGGAAAAGCTGTCCGCGTGATAGATAAGCGAAAGATATGAGGTAGTGTAAATCGGCATTACTGTTTAATATGAAAGGAGGCTACTTTAATGAGCGTCAAACAGATTTCTGTTTTTTTGGAAAATCGGCCTGGAACATTGTACAACCTGACAAAAACATTGGCGGACGGGGGCATAGACCTCCGCGCCATGAGCGTGGCGGAAACGAAGGATTTCGGCATTGCCCGGATGATCGTAGATGATTTGGACAAGGCGGCCACCGTGCTGAAGGAAGCCGAATTCGTGAACTCCCTGATGCCTGTAATCGCTGTGGCGGTGGACGATGTCAAGGGGGGGCTGGCGCGCGTGCTGGATGAATTTGCCAAAGCCGATGTGAATGTGGAATATATGTATTCCGCTTTGGCATCCAAGGCCACCGGCCAGGCGTATATGATCATGCGGGTAACGGACACGGAGGCGGCTGAAAAAACGCTCTCCGATATGAACGTGAGGCTGGTTCGTCAGGAAGAATTGGCGGAAATGTGACTTTCAGACTGACTGAATAGTTACCTTTCAGGAGAGGCCCAAAAGCCTCTCCGCATTTCTACCCAAAATTGCGTTTCTATCTTCTTCCGGGATGGGAAGGCTTCGGATAAAGGCAAGCTCTGTCTGCGGATCGGCCCAAGGGCTGTCCGTGCCAAAAAGGATGCGTTTTGCGCCGAAGGCTTTGTATAGCTTCATAAAGCCTTCCGTATCCAGCATCTCTTCCGGAAACTGAAGATTTTTCCCATCCGCATCCTGCCGGGGGTACAATTTTCCGCAGGAAAAGGCGGTATCCAAAAAGCAAGAGGTGTCGGCCAGATATTCCGGCACCTCTTCCCATTGCATCCATCCTCCCATATGCGCAAGAATGAACGGGAAGTCGCCAATGGTGTCAATGACTTGGCGGACCATTTGGGGCGTACAAAGAGGAAGTGCGGGATAGCCGACATCGAAGCCGGTGTGCGTAATGACGACAAGTCCCCGCTGCGCTGCTTCATCTATGATCCTCATATACCGGATATCGGAAAGCGCTACTCCCTGATAGACGGGATGCAGCTTCACACCGGAAAGCCCCAGCGCTGAAAAACGAGATAACTCGCTCTTGTAGTCTTCAAAATCTGGATGGATGCATCCAAAGGAGAAAAGACCCTGTCCATCAAATTCCTGATTCAGCTTGGACGAGGCGTCGTTGACCTTTGGCACCTGTTCCGGGGATGTCGCAACCGGAAGCACTACCGAAAGGTCGATGCATGCCGTATGCATATTCGAAAGCAGGCCCTCGGTCGTGCCATCCGAAAATGGCCTGGTATGGGATTTGTGGCTTAAGCTATCGATGGTACGATCGGCGATCTTCGCAGGAAACGTGTGCGTGTGAATATCAATAATCATCGTCTTGGGTTCTCCTTTCTGCTCCCTATCTTATTTTATTTCTCAGAAGAATGCAATACAAAACACGGCCTTTTTTGCGTACCTTCCTTTTGTTGACTTTTGCGGTGGGGGAGTATAATATTATATCCAACTGTAACTGAATAGTTACATCTTAGGCTTGAC
>JAFUXY010000160.1 GCA_017477005.1 Lachnospiraceae bacterium
AGGAGCCGGGCAGATGTACCGTGGCGTGGAAATGGACGTGACGCTGCTTCCGAAAATCAAATTGGAGGTCGTTGTCAGCAAAATTCCGGTGGACAGCATTATTGAAACGGCGAAGCGAACGCTGTATACCGGAAAGATAGGCGATGGGAAAATCTTTGTCTATCCGGTGAGCCGTGTTGTCAAGATCCGCACCGGAGAGGAGGACTTCGCCGCGTTGCAGGATGTGGAATAGAACGATGTCAGGAGACGGTAATAAATCCGTCTCCATTTTTTTCTCCATTTTTTGAGTGAGATAGGGGATTTGTCGTTGAAGAAAAAGAAGAGTCGTGGTATGATGGGAAGCATCCAAATGTAGGGGAGTTTGGTGTTGCAAAGGGGAAAAACATGAAGCAGAATGAAATTAATGATATAGTGAATGGAATTTTGGAATCAATGAAGGTGAGTCGGCAAAGTATAATTATCAGGGAGAACAGTTTGAGAACTCTGTCAATCGTTCTTATGATTAGAGATGCGTTTGAGTTGAGAGGAAATGCCGACTATAAAGATTTCTATATTGTATCTAAGACGCAAGCAGAAGAGCAGATTGAATCCGCCCAAGAAGTTTTAGGAATGATTAAGCCTTATCTTGAAAAACAGTGGAGTGAAGCAAAAATTTCCCCTTGACATCTCTCAAAAGAAAAAGTAGAATATAAGGAACTGTTAAGAAATGTCAAAGGCGGCATAGGTTTTTCGAAAACGAAAGTGAAACGATTTTTGTGGAAGCAAGGGCGCTTCGGGTATTTGATACTCGGAGTGCCTTTTTTCGTTCAGGAATCAGAGATCTTTGGAGGATGAGAATATGGATGGTTTGAGGGAGCGGATACAAAGAGAAGGGCTTTATGATCCGGCGTTTGAGCACGACAACTGCGGGATCGGAGCCATCATTGACGTGGAAGGACGGCAAAGCCACCAGATTGTCAGCGACGCGCTTTCCATAGTGGAAAATCTCGAGCATCGGGCCGGGAAGGACGCGGAGGGAGAGACCGGGGACGGCGTGGGTATCCTGACGCAGATTCCGCATGCTTTTTTCGTCAAAAAAATGAAGGCTCTGGGATTGGAGCTTCCGCCTGCCCGGCAGTACGGCGTGGGCATGTTCTTCTTTCCGCAGAACGACCTGGCAATGCGGCAGGCAAAATCCATGTTTGAAATCATTACCACGAAAGCCAACCTGACGCTGTTGGGATGGAGGGAAGTGGAGTCTGCGCCGGAGGTGTTGGGAAAGCGGGCCAGGGAATGTATGCCGCGAATTGCTCAGGTGTTTATCCAGCGGCCGGAGGAGATTTCAGACGACGCAGAGTTTGACCGGGTTCTCTACATTATCCGCCGTGAGTTTGAGCAAAGCAGTGCCAATACCTATGTGCCGTCGTTGTCCTGTCGAACGATTGTCTACAAGGGGATGTTTTTGGTGAATCAGCTTCGCTTGTTTTTCAAGGATTTGGAGGATCCGGATTATGAATCGGCGATCGCGATGGTGCATTCCCGTTTTTCGACGAACACCATGCCGAGCTGGAACCGGGCGCATCCGAACCGTTTCATCGTGCATAATGGCGAGATCAATACGATTAAAGGGAATGCGGACAAGATGCTCGCGAGAGAAGAGACCATGTACACCGGGAAATTCTCAGAAGAGGATATGATCAAGGTGCTGCCGGTGATCTCGCAGAGCGGGTCGGATTCGGCGATGCTCGATAATACGCTGGAATTTCTGGTCATGAGCGGCATGGAGCTTCCGCTGGCGGCGATGATTACGATTCCGGAGCCCTGGGCGCACAATGAGACGCTGTCGCAGGAGGAACGGGATTTTTATCAGTATTATGCCACGATGATGGAGCCGTGGGATGGGCCTGCTTCGATTTTGTTTTCGGACGGCGATGTAATGGGGGCAATTTTGGATCGTAATGGGCTTCGTCCTTCACGGTATTATGTGATGGACGACGGCAGGCTGATCCTGGCCTCGGAAGTGGGCGTTTTGGAGCTTCCGGAAAGCCATATTATCAAAAAAGAGAGGCTGCATCCGGGAAAGATCCTGCTGGTGGATACAAAGGAAAAACGGATCCTTTATGATGATGAGATCAAGGCAAAATATGCGCATGCCAATCCATTTGGGGAGTGGCTGGACCGCAATCTGCTGCTGCTTTCGGATCTGAAGATTCCGAATCGAAAGGTGCCGAATTATTCGAAGGAACAGCGAAAAAAATTACAGATCGCATTCGGCTATACTTGGGAAAATTACCACGAGGGAATCCTATCTATGGCATTGTCCGGCAGCGAACAGATCGGATCCATGGGAGTGGATACGCCGATTACTGTGCTTTCCGAACAGTATCAGCCGTTGTTTTATTATTTTAAGCAATTGTTTGCGCAGGTGACGAATCCGCCGATCGACGCGCAGCGGGAAAAGATCGTGACCTCCTGCACGGTCTATGTCGGGAAAAATGGAAATCTGCTCGAACAAAAGCCGGAGAACTGCCACGTATTAAAAATCAATAATCCGATTCTGACAGACCTCGATCTTCTGAAAATAGAGGATTTGAAGCAGGAGGGATTCAGGGTCGCCAAGGTTTCGACCCTGTATTACAAGGGCACGCCGATGAAACGGGTGATCCACCGCCTGTTTTTGGAGGTGGATAAGGTCTATCGGCAGGGGACGAATATCCTCATTCTTTCGGATCGGGGCGTGGATGAAAACCATGTAGCGATCCCCTCGTTGTTGGCGGTGGCGGCTGTACACAAGCATTTGGTGGATACGCGAAAGAGCACGGCAATGTCTCTGATCCTGGAATCGGGGGAACCACGGGAGGTGCATCATTTCGCCACGCTGCTGGGCTACGGCGCGTCGGCGGTCAATCCCTATCTGGCGCATGCGACGATTGCGGAGCTTGTGGAAGGGGAGCTGTTGGACAAGGATTATTATGCGGCGGTCGAGGATTATGACAGTGCGGTATTGTCCGGCATTGTGAAGATCGCCTCCAAGATGGGGATATCGACGATTCAGTCCTATCAGGGCAGCAAGATTTTTGAGGCGATTGGTATTTCAGAAGAGGTAATCGACGAGTATTTCACCGGCACCACCAGCCGGATCGGAGGGATTACTTTGGAAGATATTGGACGCGCCGCCGATGAGCAGCACAGCCGAGCATTTGACCCGTTGGGACTGCCAGTGGAGTTGGAATTGCCGTCGGTTGGCAGGCACAAAAAAAGAGGACAGGGGGAGAACCACCGTTATAATCCGCAGACGATTCATATGCTGCAGGCCGCTACGAGAGAAGGGGATTTTGAGAAATTCAAGGCCTACACGAAGCTGGTGGACAGCGAGGACACCGGATATCTTCGGAGCCTGCTGGATTTCCGTTTTCCGAAAAAAGGAATCCCTCTTTCTGAGGTCGAAGACGAGCGGTCGATTGTCAAGCGGTTCAAGACAGGCGCTATGTCCTACGGATCGATTTCCGAGGAAGCCCACCAGACCTTGGCGATCGCGATGAACCATCTGCATGGAAAATCAAACAGTGGAGAGGGCGGGGAGAGCGAGGAACGCATATGTTCTGCAGGCACGAAGGATGACCGAAGCTCCGCAATCAAACAGGTCGCCAGTGGCAGATTCGGCGTTACCAGCCGGTATCTGGTGAGCGCGAAGGAGATACAGATCAAGATGGCGCAGGGCGCCAAGCCGGGTGAGGGCGGTCATCTGCCCGGGAAAAAGGTGTATCCGTGGATTGCCAAAACGAGACATTCCACGCCGGGCGTGAGTTTGATTTCTCCGCCGCCTCACCATGATATTTATTCGATTGAGGATTTGGCTGAGCTGATCTATGATCTGAAAAACGCAAACAAATACGCGCGTATTTCCGTGAAACTGGTGTCGGAGGCCGGGGTTGGAACGGTAGCGGCGGGCGTGGCCAAGGCCGGAGCTGGTGTCATTTTGATCTCCGGCTACGATGGTGGAACCGGAGCCGCGCCGCTTTCTTCGATTCACAACGCCGGGATGCCCTGGGAGCTGGGGCTGGCGGAAACCCATCAGACGTTGGTGGCCAATGGCCTGCGCAATCAGGTAGTAATCGAGACAGACGGCAAGCTGATGAGCGGGCGAGATGTGGCGATGGCGGCTATATTGGGCGCGGAGGAATTTGGTTTTGCGACGGCGCCGCTGGTGACGATGGGATGTGTGATGATGCGGGCCTGCCAGTCGGATACCTGTCCGATGGGAGTCGCGACACAGAATCCCAGCTTGAGGAAACGGTTTTCGGGAAAGCCAGAGTATGTGGAGAATTTCATGCTCTTTATCGCCAGAGAGCTGCGGGAGATCATGGCGGCTTTGGGGGTTCGGTCGGTGGACGAGCTAGTCGGACGAACCGATCTCATACAGGTGAAGGGGGATCTGTCTCCCAAACAGCAGAAGCTCGACCTCGAGCGGATCCTTGTGGATATGTCCGGTGTGGACAGGAAACAGATTACCTTTGAGTCCAAACAGCCGTATGCCTTCAAGCTGGAACGCACAAAGGATGAACGGGAGCTTCTTTCGAGGAAGGAGGTCAAGGAATCGCTGGAGACAGGATCAAAATCCAAGGTCTCTCTTCATGTCCGGAATACGGATCGCGCCTTTGGCACGCTTTTGGGAGCGGAGATTACCAGAAAGCATCCGGAGGGGCTTTTGCCGGATACGATCGCAATTGACTGTCGGGGAGCCGGGGGGCAGAGCTTTGGCGCGTTTATTCCCAGGGGTCTGACACTGGATCTGACTGGCGATAGTAATGATTATTTTGGAAAAGGCTTGTCCGGCGGAAAGCTCATCGTGCATACGCCGCCCGAAGCGAAGTATGATTCAAAGGAAAATATCATTATCGGAAATGTGGCGTTGTACGGCGCGACCTCCGGGGAGGCGTATATTGCCGGAATGGCCGGGGAACGGTTTGCCATCCGCAATTCGGGCGCAACGGCCGTAGTGGAGGGCGTCGGAGAGCACGGCTGCGAATATATGACGGGCGGCGTTGTGGTGGTTTTGGGATCGACTGGAAAGAATTTTGCGGCGGGTATGAGCGGCGGCATTGCCTATATCCTCGATGAAGAAAACAAGCTCTACAAAAATCTGAACAAGCAGCTTGTGAGCATGGAAAATGTGGAAAATAAAATGGATCTCGAGGAATTGAAACGGATCATCGGAGACCATGTGCGTTATACGAATTCTCCAAAAGGGCGGGAGATTTTGGAGCGGTTTGAGGATTTCGTGCCGCATTTCAAGAAGATTATTCCGACCGATTACAAAGAAATGCTGCGGTTGATTGCAGAAGAGCAGGAGCAGGGCGCCGATGCGGAGACGGCGAAGATTGAGGCATTTAGGATTTATTCTGCGCGGCACGAAGCCGCTGCTGCAAATTGATCAGCAGGGGATGAAAAACGCAGGACCGCATAGATTTTTGGATGGAGGCGAGGGAGGTATCGCATGGGAAAAACAACGGGTTTTTTGGAATATGAACGCGTGGATGGGCCGGTTCGAAAAGAGGCGGACAGGGTGAAGGATTTTCGGGAATTTCACGAAAGCCTGTCGATCGCCGAACAACAAAAGCAGGCGGCGCGGTGTATGGACTGCGGCATCCCGTTTTGCCAGGCCGGGGTCATGATTTCCGGAATGGCTTCCGGCTGTCCGCTTCACAATTTGGTTCCCGAAATCAACGATTTGGTGTATCATGGGAGGATGAAGGAAGCCTATCAGAGACTTTCTATGACGCATAGCTTTCCGGAATTTACGAGCCGGGTCTGTCCAGCGCTCTGTGAGGCGGCCTGTACCTGCGGCCTCCATACCTGTCCGGTTGCCACCAAAGAAAATGAGAAGGCCGTGATCGAATACGCCTATACGCATGGCTTTGTGGAGGAACCCATTCCAGCGACAAGGACTGGAAAGAGGGTAGCGGTGGTCGGAAGCGGCCCATCCGGGCTTTCGGCGGCACAGCTTTTGAACCGGCGGGGGCATGAGGTGACGGTGTATGAACGAAAGGATCGGCTGGGCGGGCTGCTGCGTTATGGCATACCCAATATGAAATTGGAGAAATCCCTGATTGACAGACGGATCCAATTGATGGAACAGGCTGGCGTTCGTTTTGTGGTAAACGCAGATGTGGGAAAAGAGATTCCCGCTAAAACCTTGCTGGCGGAATACGACAGCGTGATCCTGGCTTGTGGGGCATCCCAGCCTAGAGATCTTTCTATTCCCGGCAGAGACGCTGCGGGCATCTATTTTGCAGTGGACTTTCTGGGTATGGTAACAAAGCAATTGCTGGATACGGAATTTGCGGAATTCCCTTTTGCGTTGGCGAAGGGCAAAGAGGTGATCGTGATCGGCGGCGGAGATACCGGAAACGACTGTGTCGGCACCTGTATCCGTTTGGGCGCGAAGAGCGTCATTCAGCTTGAGATGATGCCAAGACTCTCCGATGAAAGATTGCCCTCCAATCCTTGGCCGGAATGGCCGAAGGTACGAAAGGTGGATTATGGACAGGAAGAGGCGATCTGGAAATTCGGTACGGATCCGAGAATCTACCAAACGACGGTCAAGGAGTTTCAAAAGGACAAAAAGGGACAGGTGAAGGGCGCGGTGCTGGTCTCTTTGGAGCCAAAGAAGGATGAGAAAACTGGGAGGATGAATATGGTTCCGGTGGAGGGATCCGAACGTGTGGTATCCGCCCAGTTGGTACTCATTGCGGCTGGCTTTTTGGGCAGTGAAAAATATGTGACGGACAGCTTTGAGGTGGAAACAGATGGGCGGACGAATGTGAAAACCCCGGCGGACGGCTATGCTACGAGCCGCCCAAAGGTGTATGCGGCCGGAGATATGCGGCGGGGTCAATCTCTCGTCGTGTGGGCGATTGCGGAGGGCCGACAGGCGGCGAAAGCGGTCGATCAGGCGCTGATGGGGTATACGAACCTTACTTGAACGAGGCAAAGAGGAGAATGGCATGGAGAAGATTTTGGTGTTGGATTTTGGCGGACAGTACAATCAGTTGATCGCAAGGAGGGTCAGGGAGCAGAATATTTACGCAGAGATACGCGCCTACGATCGCATTTCCCCGGAAGAAATACAGGAGAGTGGATACAAGGGGATTATCCTGACTGGCGGGCCAAACAGCGTCTACGAGGACGGTGCGCCAAAGTACGATCCGGCGCTGCTCGATCTGGGTATTCCTGTTTTGGGGATCTGTTATGGCGCGC
>JAFUXY010000161.1 GCA_017477005.1 Lachnospiraceae bacterium
CCACAGGTACACTCGTATATTGAGGTTGATGATTTCATGAAAAAATGCACGAGGAGGGACTTGAACCCTCACGAAGTCGCCCTCGCCAGATTTTGAGTCTGGTGCGTCTGCCAATTCCGCCACTCGTGCATCTGTTTTTCAAACAGCAATCAGTATAATAGCACAATGCTCGACAATATGCAATAAAAATTTTTCCAATTTGTGAAAAAAATTTCCGATATTTCCAAACCATGATTTTCTTGTACTTTTTGGGGTGTACTTGTATAATAGGAAAAACACGAAGCTGTGCAATCGTGGGGTGTAACAAAATATTCCACCGTACAGGTAGAAAAAATCATTGAAAGGGGAGAAAACATGAAAAAGATGCGAAGATGGATGGCGGTGTTGACACTTTTTGCGGTATTTTTCGCGGCGATGCCTTTGACCGGGCAGGCGGCGAATTCCTACATGCAAAAGACCGGTGTGAAATGGGGGATTCGTGCGGGCAAGAGCTACACGTTTCCGGCGTATTACAATGGGATCTCTGCGACCAAGCCAATCGAGTGGACTATTTCAAGGCCGAGGATTTCCAAGCCGAACAAGAACGGCTACAGGCGGATGATTTTCACAATGAATATGGTGAATCTGAGCGACTTCACGCAGGAGGAGACGGATATCATCTGCCAGCAGGAGGAATTTGGCGGAGGGTACGCCTGGTTTTTGGTTGATGAGAACACTGGCAAGTCCTTGGAGGCCAAAAACAAATTCGGCGTTTCCTGCCGTGTCAAGGTGCTCGATCAGAGGGCGATTGATGGGTACCTCAATTCGGACGAGAGCATTACCTTTTATCCGGAGCGCCGGTTCAAGGCCAGAGTCACGCTGACCTATCCGGAGGACTATGAGGGTCTGTGCCTTGGGGTGGGTACCTACAAGCATATGACGAGCTTTTCTTCGTCGGATGCGAAGTTTTTCAACGGAAAGATTCCGCTGAACAAGTCGACTATGTTTAAGAAGAGCAAAAATTGTCTGCGGTTTACCAATCTACTCAAATTGTAAAGTGTCGATTCCGTCAGAAAAACACAGAATCAACAAGAAACGCTGGATCAATAAGAAACGCAGAATCAACAAGAAACGCAGGAGAGCAGCCTTGATACTTTCGAAATTGTGTTATTTGCAAAGAGATGAGCAGATGCTTATGCTGCTGCGGAACAAAAAACAGGTGGATGTGAACGCCGGGAAATGGATCGGCGTGGGCGGAAAGTTTCTGCCCGGGGAGAGTCCCGAGGAATGCGTTGTCCGGGAAACCTTCGAAGAGACCGGGCTGACACTGGACGCAATGACCCTGCGCGGCCTTTTGACCTTTGCTTCAGAAGGGTGGGAGGACGAGTGTATTTTCGTCTTCGTATCCAATGCCTTTCATGGAGAGCAGAAGGTTTGCGACGAGGGTGAGCTTCGCTGGATTCCAAAGGATCAGATTCTGGATCTGAATCTATGGGAGGGAGACCGGATATTCCTGAAGCTGCTGCTAGAGGACGACGCCTTTTTCTCGCTGAAGCTGTCGTATATAGGGGATGCGCTGGTGGAGCAAAAGCTTCACGTATATCCAAAGAAGGCGTGAGTCGAGATTTTGAGGAAATATGATTCAATCAGTACGTCCTTAAGTCCCGGGACAAAGGCAGGGAAAAACCAAAAACGGATAAACAATTAAGGATACATACGAGGAGGAGGGATTATGTCACAAGCGATTGTTTTTGATGCAAAGGATCAGATTTTCAGCTTGCACACCCAAAATACGACCTACCAGATGAAGGTGGATTCGTACGGCGTGCTGCTGCATCTGTACTATGGAGGACGTTGCGAGGGAAAGGCGGATTATCTTTTGACCTTTGCGGACCGGGGTACGGCGGGCAATATCCATGAAGCCGGTATGCACAGGGAGTATTCGTACGACGCGCTGCCGCAGGAATATCCGGTGCGCGGGATGAGCGATATGAGAAGTCCGGCGTTTGTGCTGGAAAATGAGAATGGGGCAATCGGATGTGATCTGCGTTATGATTCGCATGAAATTCGAAAGGGAAAGTATGCACTTTTGGGGCTTCCGGCCGTGTATGCAGACGAGGACGCAGCGGAGACTTTGGAGATCGTTTTGAAGGATGCGGCGTCCGGTCTTTTGGTGAAGCTCTTGTATGGCGTGCTGCCGGGCATCGATATTATTACCCGAAGCGTGGTGTTGGAAAACGCTGGCCAGACGAAGCTGCATTTGAATAAGGTACTTTCCGCCAACCTGGATTTTGTGACCGGAAAGTACGACCTGCTGACGTTCTATGGCCGCCATGGGATGGAGCGGAAGCTGCAAAGAGAGACCGTAACGCACGGCGCCAAGGTGATTACGAGCCGCCGGGGGACCTCTTCGCACCAGTACAACCCGATGATGGTGCTTTGCGAGAAGAACACGACGGAGCAAAGCGGTCTGTGTTACAGCATGCAGTTCGTGTACAGCGGCGGATTTTTGGGACTCTGCGAAAAGGATGGCTTGGATCAGACG
>JAFUXY010000162.1 GCA_017477005.1 Lachnospiraceae bacterium
CGGCGCGCTCCGAAAAGCGGTGCATGATTACCTTCGCCGCCAGCCTGTCGCCGGATATCATTTGGCGGAGTTTGGAGAGGGCGACTCCGGGGTGACGATAGTAGAATTTTAGCTCCAACCGTACAGTTGCGAAATTTAGGTTGAATGAATTTTCGGATGGGAGTATAATAAAAAACGATTATAATAGTAATATTTCTACGATGGCTAGAAACGGGGGGATGGCTATGGAGCGCAAAAAGAGGTCAGCACAGATGGAATTCGCAAATGAGGGGATGTATCTTCGTTATGCCAAAGAAATCCGTCTGCGGGGACATCTGCCGGAGTATTCCGCATTTTATTTCAATGTAGAGGGAATTTCTGAAGTCAGTGAGAAATACGGCTTTCAGGAGAGCAAAAAGGTTTTGACCCAATACATGGGAATTTTGCAGCGGTTCGCGAACAACGACGAGTTTTTGGGTTATCTCGGGGGCGACAATTTCGTCGCATTGATGAAGCTCGCGCGGACAGATACCTTCCGCCGCTTCCTGTCGGATGTCGTCGTTGAGACCGTGTACCGCGGAAAGGTCACGGAGCACCATCTGTCGGCCGTCGTCGGTATCTGGGAGATCGGCCGCGACGCGCAGCAAATCATCGACGTGATCAACAATCCCGCTCTTGCTTTTATCGAAGCGAAATACATTTTGTATCAGCCCTATGTCTCGATTGCGTCAGGCATGGTGTCCCGCGCCAATCAGCAGCGGGAAGTCATGGATGCGTTTGCGGATGCGATCGCGAAACGGGAGTTTTTGGTCTATTATCAGCCCAAGATCGACGTAGCGACCAATCAGCTTGTCGGTGCTGAAGGACTGGTGCGTTGGAAACGCGGCCGCAGCTTGGTATCGCCTGGCGTATTCATCCGTCCTTTGGAGCAGACCGGCGATATTTTGCAGTTGGATTATTATGTGCTGCGGACTATCTGCCGCGATATCCGTGCGTGGCAGGACAAGGGCATCGATCCGGTGCCGATTTCCTCGAACTTCTCCCGCCGCAATCTGCTCGACGTGGATCTGGCGGAAAATATTGAATATATTATCACGCATTCCGGTATCGACAAAAATCTGATCGAGGTCGAGCTGCAGGAGACCTCCAATTCGGACGAGCATCGGTTCATGACTGATTTCCTGTACGACCTCCATGAGCGGGGCATCCACACGGCCGTTGACAATTTCGGCTCCGGCTTCGCCTCGATTGCTGCGCTGCAAAAACTGCCGATCCATACGATCAAGATCGACCGTTCCTTCATCAATACCGATGATTTTTCACAGAAGGACGAGACTGTGCTGACCCATATCATCCATATGGCCAAGGAACTCGGCGTCAATGTGATCACGCAGGGCGTGGAGCGGGAGGATCAGCTCAATTTCGTCAAGACAGCGGGCTGCAATATCGTACAGGGATATTATTTCGACCGGCCGCTTCCGAAGGAGGAGTTCGAAAACCGGCTGATGGAGTCCCGCTTTACCGGGAAACGGTGAGGAAAGTATTTCCACAGGGCGAGTAGCCGCAGTACGCGAATTGTTGTTTCACAAGATCGTTTCCAACCGGACCTTCTGCGGCTTCAAGCCCATGGCTTCATAGAATTTCATTGCCTGCGGGTTGCAGGACCACACGTTCAAGGTGATATTGTAGCAATCCTGCGCTTTGGCGTATTCGACTACATATTGATACAGCGCCCGTCCCACGCCCTGTTTCCGGCAGGCTTCATCAACGCAAATATCATCAATATAAAGGGTCTTGATGTCTGTCATCAGGGCGTCTCCGACAATTTGCTGCAGGATACAGAACGCATGCCCCCAGATCCTACCGTGTTCATCGATGCATACAAAGACGGGCATGCGCGCGTCCTCAAGTATCCCGGCCAGCTCCTTGGCGTTGTATTTCGTCGTCGGTCCTTTGAAGATGTCGGGGCGGCCGCGGTGATGCACCATATTGACCTGCACCAGCAATTCCAATATCCTCTCAATATCTGCTTTTTCAGCGCGTCTTATATGATGTTCCATAGGTGGCTCCTTTCATACTACCTGCGACTCAGTCGTCCTCGTCGTCATAATCATATTCATCGTCATCGTCGTAATCATCCTCGTCGTCAATATCGTCGATATCGTCATCTTCATAATCTTCGTCGTCCTCATCGATATCGTCGATTTCCCAATCCTCCTCATCCTCATCGTCGTCAACATCTCCGATGCGAAGATCGCTTTGTCCTCTAGCCAGCAAGGTAGGATCCGCCAAAATCTGATTTCTGACCCGGTCGATCGCGTTTTTGGCGCTGCCAAGCAGCATCCGATAGGCTTGATCGGCGTCGCTCGGTGTTTCCTCTGACTGCAGTTCCGTCGTCAGCTCCTGCAAAAACATCTCATACGATTGATGCTCCGGGAATTTCGAAAATTCGGTTTTCAATTTGTCGGTCACGGACTGCGAAGCATAGGTCACGCTCCCGGCGCCATTGCTGGCCGCGTAGGTGGAGGAAGCGCCGGGGATGTCGATTCCTTCGCGGTAATACCCCATTACCTTGTTGACATAGCCCCAGATTTCATTCGGAACACCGCCGTATTCATCGACCCGGTTTCCTCCGGCATTGTAGGCCGCCAGCGTCTTCGCCTTGTCTCCGTCGTACTTGTCGAGGTAGATTGCCAATAGCTTGGCGCCTCCCATGATATTTTCATAGGGATCATAGGGATGCTCCACGTTCATCGACTCCGCCGTAGCTGGCATCAGCTGCATAATCCCCATAGCGCCGCTGCCGCTTGTAGCGGTCGGCGTGAAGTTGGACTCGGTCTTTGCCACGGCCAGCAAGAATTGTTTTTCCACTCCGTAGACCCG
>JAFUXY010000163.1 GCA_017477005.1 Lachnospiraceae bacterium
ACAAAAAGATATCACATTATTGGGTAATTGACGAAGAATCGCTTGCTACAAAATGGAGAATTATGTGGAAAACTATGTAATCGAGGTAGAAAATCTAAAAATTCGATATAAAACAGTACAGCGTCTTTCTATCAAAAAGAGCCTTCTGCGATTGAAAAAAGCAGATGTTGAAGTCTTTGAAGCAGTCAAAGGGGTGTCTTTTAAGGTAAAAGAAGGCGAGATTGTTGGTATTGTGGGCCGGAATGGGAGTGGAAAATCAACCATGCTCAGAGCGATTGCAGGCATTTTTGCCCCGGACGAGGGTACGATTGACGTGCATGGGCGTTCGGTATCGTTGCTCTCTATAGGGGTGGGGTTTCAGACAAAGCTGACTGGTAAAGAAAATATTCGCCTGTCAGGGATGCTTTTAGGTTTTTCAGAAGCACAAGTGGAAGCGAAGATGAAAGAAATTATAGATTTTTCCGAGCTGGGAGATTTTATAGAAAAGCCGGTTCGAACGTATTCCAGTGGTATGTATTCGAAGCTCGCATTTTCCATTACAGCAATTTTAGAGACAGACATTATCCTGATCGATGAGGTATTGAGCGTTGGGGACGCAAAATTTCGAAAAAAAAGCTTTGAAAAGATGAAGCAGCTTATTTCAGACAGAAGCAGGACAGTGCTGATCGTTTCGCATAGTTCCGGACAAATTCAGGAATTGTGCGATACTGTCATTTGGTTGGATCAGGGGAAGATTGTGAAAACGGGAAGCACGGACGAAGTGCTGGCGGAGTATGATGAGTTTATGAAATAGAGGGGGATTATAGAAAAAAATGAAATACAAAAAAGATTTTTTGACGATTATAGCCCCTTGCTTCAATGAGGAAGAAGGGATAGGTCGTTTTTTAGATGTGCTAACACGCCAGATGGATGGATCCAATCAAGATTATGAGATTATTTGCGTGGATGATGGAAGCCGGGATCGAACCATAGATATATTAAAAAAGGCAGCCGAGAAAAATATACATTGTCGGTATATTTCTTTTAGCCGCAATTTCGGAAAGGAATCCGCCATGCTTGCCGGATTGGAACATGCCAGTGGGGATATGGTTATTATCATGGACTCAGATCTTCAGCACCCGCCTGAATTGATTCCGCAAATGATACAAAAACATAAAGAAGGGTATGATCAGGTAATCGCCTGTAGAGATCGCAGTGGGGACAAAAAAAGCTCCATTTTTTTTGCAAAAATGTACTATCGTATAGTCAATCATTTAATCAATGTTCAGCTTCAGGATGGAGCAGGGGATTATCGGTTGCTGAGTCGGCGGGCGGTAGAAGCGATTATTTCTATGAGAGAAACCAATCGTTTTTCTAAGGGGTTATTTTCGTGGGTAGGGTACAAGCAAACTGCTATATACTACAAAAATCAACAGAGATTAGAAGGGGAGAGCAAGTGGTCGTTTAAGAGTCTTTTAAGATACGGCATTGATGGAATTATTTCTTTCAATACGAGTCCATTGATGGGGTGCGTATATTTGGGCGGGACATTATTGACGATCAGTATCTTGTATTTGCTTTATATATTTATCAATATAGTATTTAACGGGATAGATGTCCCAGGGTATTTTACAACGATTGCGATTATTATTCTGACAAGCGGTACACAGCTTCTTTCTTTAGGCATTATAGGAGAATATGTTGGACGAATATATTTCGAGTCGAAGCGGCGTCCAGCCTATTTAATCATGGATACAAATATAGAAGATGAGTAGAATAAATCAATTGATCGACAAAACATTCATTCGGTTCATAATAGTTGGAGTACTCAATACGATTGTTGGTACGGGGGTTATGTTTGCTGCGTACAATATTTTTCACCTGAGTTATTGGATTTCATCCGGGTTGAATTATATAATTGGGAGTATAGTGAGTTATTATCTGAATAAATACTTCACATTCCAGTACAAAAAAAGGGATATAAAGGCAACGATACGGTTTGTAGTCAATATCGCTATATGCTATCTACTTGCGTATGGATTAGCGAAGCCGTTGGTTTCTTTGATGTTATCCATGTTCTCAAAAACAATTCAAGACAATATCGCAATGCTTGTAGGGATGTGTTTATTTGTCTGCTTGAATTATATGGGACAAAGGTTCTTTGTGTTTAAGAATCGTTGATACATTATAGTCGCATTGGGGAAGAAGGGAAGCTGGTGGAGATTGCCTGTGACACAAATTAGGAGAAGCATCGGTGCAGGATCGAGGCGGCGGGAGAATGAAGAAGTTTAACACGGCGGCGGTGTGCATTCCGTCGAAGCACTACATGGTCAATATCTCGGACAAGGTAGAAATGATCAAGCAGATGGTGGACGAGGGGGATTACTTCACCATCAACCGGGCGAGGCAGTACGGGAAGACGACGACGCTGAATGAACTGCGGAAGGCACTTGAAGAAGAATACACCGTCTTGGATCTGAGCTTTGAGGGAATAAGCCATGCCGGATTCAAGGACGAGCAGTCATTTGTGAAGGCGTTTTGCAGTTTACTAGAGGAGGACTTTTTATTATACCAAGAAATTCCGGAAGGCACAAAAATTCAGCTCGAGGATTATATAGGGAGGAAAGAAGAAAAGGCCGATATGCGTGAACTGTTTAGGACATTGGGAGAGTGGTGCACGATATCGGACAGACCGATCGTGTTGCTTGTGGACGAAGTGGACAGTGCCACAAACAACCAAGTATTTTTGGATTTTCTTGGCCTGCTCCGTAAAGGATATATAAACAGGGAAAGCAGGGGGATTCCAACATTTCAGTCAGTGATCCTAGCAGGGGTGACGGACGTGAAGCACCTGAAGAGCAAGATTCGGGACGAAGCGGACGCAAAGCAAAACAGCCCGTGGAACATCGCGGCGGACTTCACGGTAGATATGAGCCTGTCGGAGTACGGCATACGGGGGATGCTGGATGAGTATGAGGCCGATCACCAAACGGGGATGGACACATCGTCTATCGCAAAACAGATCAGGGGATATACGAACGGCTATACATTTCTGGTAAGCCTCATTTGCCAAATTATTGACCAGCGAATGCTGCCGGAATCCTTTGCAAATTTAGCGGAGTCATGGACGGAATACGGGGTGGATGAAGCAGTCAGGCTTTTGTTGTCAGAGGACAACACACTCTTCGCATCGCTGATGGGAAAGCTGCATAACATGCCGACGCTGCGATCGCAGCTTCGAAAAATATTGATGTCAGGAGAGGTGGTCATATGGCAGACCTATGACAAGGAGCAGGAGCTGCTGCGCATGTACGGGTTTATTCGGAATAACAAGGGGACGGTAGCAGTAGAAAACAGAATATTTGAAATGCTGCTGTACCACCATTTTATAGGGGAAAATCATGAGAATGATGACCTGAAGCGGCTGGCGGTGTTGGACAGGCCTGCTTTTATCACAGAAGACGGGTTCTTGGACATGCCGAAGATCATGGAGCGTTTCATAGAGGAGCATAACCGGATTCACAAAAACAAGTCTGAGAAGTTCCTCGAAGAAGAAGGGAGGGAGCGGTTTATCACGTACGTGTCGCCGATCATAAACGGGACGGGCACATACAGCGTGGAGGAGCAGCTCAGGGACTACAGGCGGACAGACTTAGTGATCCATTATTTGGGGCGGAGATACGTCATTGAGCTCAAGATATGGCATGGGGACAGGTACAATGCCCAAGGGGAAAGGCAGATATTGGACTACCTTGACTATTGGAACCTCAGCAC
>JAFUXY010000164.1 GCA_017477005.1 Lachnospiraceae bacterium
GCTGGAAGCAGAAAAACGCCCACTACCACCGCAGCAAAAAGGGCGGCGGCGAGTGGGAATTTTTGAGTCTGCCCGAGGAATGGCAGATTGGCTATACGCTTTCCTCTGGTGCCGTGCTTTCCTTTCATTTGAAGCCCTTTTCTTTCAAACACACCGGTTTGTTTCCCGAACAGGCCGTCAACTGGGAAGAAATGATCCGCCTGATCTTGGATGCCCGCAAAAACGGAAAAAAGGACATCCGCGTCCTGAACCTCTTTGCCTATACCGGCGGCGCCACCATCGCCTGCGCTTCGGCTGGCGCCCGCGTGACCCACGTAGACGCTTCCAAAGGCATGGTCTCATGGGCAAAGGAAAACGCCGTATTATCCGGGCTGAAGGACGCGCCGATCCGCTGGCTAGTGGACGACTGTGCCAAATTTGTCGCGCGGGAGATCCGCCGGGGAAACCATTATGACGCGATCCTTCTCGATCCCCCTTCCTATGGAAGAGGCCCCAAGGGTGAAATCTGGAAAATCGAAGAGTCCCTACACCCCTTCCTGCGATCGGTGTCCCAGCTTCTGTCCGATGAACCACTGTTTGTGTTTCTCAATTCCTATACCACCGGCCTCGCCCCGGGCGTGCTGACCTACCTGCTGTCCTCGGTTTTGAGGGAGAGGGGCTTTTCTGCGGAGCCGGGCAAAGTTCCCTCTCACAACCGCGGCCGTCGTTTCGTCGTAGGGTCTGACGAGATCGGCCTGCCCGTGGAAGGCTCCGGGCTCATCCTCCCCTGCGGCGCTTGCGGGAGGGCGGTGTTTGTCCCTTGAGGACTGGAGGAATCGGCATGCGTTTTTTCCATAAGGCCACACTGGATCTCTCCATCATTATGCCTTGCCTGAATGAAGAAGCGACGGTTGGATTGTGCGTTGACCGCGCTTTGTCGTTCATCCGAAATACAAACCTAAAAGGGGAGGTTTTGGTGGTTGACAATGGCAGCAAAGACGGCTCCTCTCGAATTGCCAAACTCCATGGCGCCACGGTGATTTGGGAACCACGCCGGGGATATGTGCGCGCGCTACGCACCGGCCTCGCCTGCAGCCGGGGAAGGATCCTTCTGTTTGGCGACTGCGATCTCTCCTACGACTTTCGAAAATTATTCCCCTTTTTTCGCCCTTTGCAGAAAAACCGCTGCGACATGGTCATTGGCAATCGCTTCCATTCTTCTATGGAAAAAGGCGCCATACCTGTGTCCCATCTCTGGGGCGTTCCAATGCTGTCCGCGCTTGGCCGCCTCCGTTATCGCATTCATGTCATAGACTTCCACTGCGGACTGCGCAGCATGACAAGGCAGGCCGCAAAACAAATGCATCTGAGCTGTGATGGAATGGAGTTTGCCACCGAAATGATCGCTGAGGCCGCTCGATTGCGGCTGTGCGTCGCCCAGCCAAAAATTACCCTCCATCGATGCCCTCCGAACCGACAGTCCAAATTGCGCACGATTCCAGATGGATTGCGACATCTGAAGTATATTCTCTTCCACCCTCTCGAATAGGGAAACGCTGATTAAAGCGTTTCCTTTGCGCCAAATCGCAGCACGAAGTGCATTCCTATGCGATTTGTGTGCATGGGTTTTGAGGAAATACGATTAAATCAGTGATTCCTTAGCCTCCCCTTGCGGATTAAGAAAATGCCTTATCCGCATTTCTTTGACAAGCTTCTTTTTTGAACTTCTTATTGAAACAGGCGCCAAAACATGGTAAATTATAGTGGGAAGATATTATTCTATTATGTATTATTCATATGATATACAAAAAAACTCTAATTGAGAGGAAATACTATGAAAAACTCCGGAAAAAAACAAACTCTTGCAAAGCAGGTCTCTAGCGTGCTGATGTCCACGCTTTTGGCCTTTTCTTTCTGCGCTTCTCCTTCCTGTTTGGTACAGGCAGCAAGCGAAGACGGTACAGCCTCCGTGGTACGTTTTGCCAAGGCGGAAGGGAAGGTTTCCATCAAAGACGCGGGAGGCAGCCTTCCTCAAAAAGAAAATATGCGGCTTTTCAGCGGAAACAGTGTCTCCACTGAAGAGCAGAGTTACGCCTGGCTGAATCTGGACGATTCAAAGGCCGTCAAATTGGACGCCGTCAGCGAGGCAGAAGTCCGCAAAAGCGGAAAGGATCTGGAGGTTTTGTCGAAGTCAGGCAACCTGTTCTTCAACGTGACAAAGCCTTTGAAGTCCGACGAATCCATGAAAATCCGCACCTCTACGATGGTGATGGGCATTCGGGGAACCTGCGGCTGGGTCAAATTTTTAGACGCCACCCATACCTGCGTATATCTGTTGGAAGGACACGTCGAATGCAAGGTATTCAACCCGGCCACCGGCGAAGAAGAATCGATCATATTGAATCCCGGAGAAAGCGCTACCTTCTTTGTGGCGGAAAAGAACGATTCCTCCGAAGGTGAAAAAACCTGCGGAGTGGAAAAAAGCACCTTCAGCGAGAAAGATGTCGAGGGGTTCGTACTGATGGATCTGACGGGCGATCCCTCGACCGTCAATGAGATTTTCAAGCAATCCCATATCGACCTCCGGGATATTACGCCTGAACAGGCCCAGGCAAAGCAGACCTCCGACCAATCCGTCCTGGCGGCAAAAACACAGGAAGTTGAAAACCAGAAGAAACTTCAAGAGACAACGGCGGAAGTGCTTCAGGAATGGGACGAGACACCGTCCGCCCATGATTCTCAGGAAACGGCGGACTCTTCCGAAAGCTCTGAGGACAATGAAAGTTTCCAAACAGCCTCTTTGAACACGAATCCAAACGGGGTGAACGCCACTCCCTCCTCCGAGACGGCAACCTCCGTTTCGCCGGAAACGGCCACGGATGCGACACAGGAAACCGCTTCCGCTACGGACACAAGTACCTCTAACGGAGGCTCCGAAAGCACTTCGGATAGCACTGCTAGTACAACAAACACAAAAAAAAGCTCTTCGAGCGACGACGATGACGATTCCTCCGGGGGCAGTTCCTCTGGCGGCTCGTCCAACAGTTCTTCCCCATCCCTAGTCAACCCGTCCTACCCTTCCGGCGGCTCATCCAACAGCGGTGGTTCCGGATCCACGAACCCCGGTGGAAATGATTCCTCGTCGGACGATAAGGACAAGGACAAAGATTCGGATTCGAACGATAACAAGGATTCCGGCACCAACGACAAGGACAAAGATTCCAACACAGATAGCGACAAGGACAAAGATTCGAATACAGAGGACAACGACAAGGATTCCGACTCAGACGAGGACAACGAGGAAGAAGATGATGAAGAGGAAGAGGACATCGACGAAGACGATGGCATAAAGGAGGGCGAAGAAGAGGACGATGAGGAGGACGACGATACGCCCACTTCCACAGAATCCCATTCGATTTCGCTCTCTGTTCCGGAAGAGTATGCCTCCGCCTGGGTCTATGTCGATGGAGAAGAAGGTTTATCCGGGGCAACCGCAGGCAGCGTCGTGCTGGTTCCGGTCGTATATGAAAAAGAAAAGTACAGTATTGTTTTTTCCGTCAAGGACAAAAACGGGAATACCATATACTACGAAAAAGGGGACTCCGATTACTCGGACGATTATGCTTTTGTCATGCCAGATTCCGATGTGGTTGTCAGCGCTTCTTTCACGCCGCTCTCCGGCAATACAGGCGAAGGAAACGATGCCTCTGACGGTACTTCAACGACAACGGATCAACCAGCCTCCGACAACGCTTCAACACCAACGGATCAACCGGCTTCTGATAGTGCTTCAATGACACCAGATCAACCGGCCACCGAGCAGCAGACAGCTACGGACACTGAAGCAGATACCACTTCGGATTCTGCTTCGAACTCGGCTCCCGAATTGTACGAGCTTGCCCCGGCCATTCCACAGGATGATTCCGATTGGGAGACAGGATCGTCTTCTGGAACTATGAACTACGATGCCGAAGCGAATCTATCGAACTTGACCAGCGCTTCTCAGGTCTCGGATATGACCAATTTCGAGTCTGGCGGAGAACAGCAAGCTACAGGCTCTCTGGGTTCAGAGCCCGTAGATTCTGCGTCCTCTAGTGAACCACAGGCTTCGGATTCGCTAAATTCGGATTCCGCAGGAAAGCCGTCGGATTCACAGGCAGCCGGTTCGCCCAAATCTAATTCCGCGGGCGAACCACAGACTTCGGATTCCTTGGGAATCAAATCCGCCGGAACAGATGAGCCAGCACCTTCGGACTCTTCGGATTTGGAAGCTGCTGGTGAGTCGCAGACTTCGGATCCCTTGAGTACTGAACCTACTGGAACAGATGAACTAGCACCTTCTGGCTCTCCGGATTTGGAAGCTGCTGGTGAGTCGCAGATATCGGTTCCCATTGATTCTGTGTCCACCGACACCGATGATTCGGAGAACACAGATTCCCAAGATTCTGACTCGATGGATGACTCGCAGAATTTGGACTCTGCTTCTGACTCGGATTCGGAAGATACAACAGACAGTGGATCTGATTCATCGGAGGATGCACAAGACGATGGGGATTCCGACCACTCCACCCCGGAAAACAACGATGTTTGGTCCGGAGGCGGGTCGGAAGCCACCGTTTCAGACGACGATGATACGGCAAACGAAATCCCTAATGATGGGATCCTGTAGTGGACAGCGTTCCTATGAGACCAAATGTATTGGGGAGATCCCTATTTTTGACTTTATTTCGGTGCCTGATCCTATATGGAGCAACTACGGCGGCCGCTATCCTTCTTTTGATCAGCGCTGCCTGGATTCCTGGGAGGGCAATCCGCGAAAATATGATCTCCTCTGCCAATTATTTTGAGAATAAGCCCTTCTACGGGAGCTCGTTCCTTGACAACGATATATTTCGATACGATACCTACGCAGACGAGACCTTGTTGTCCATCGCATGGTATCTTGATGCAGAGCATCCGCTAAAGAGCGTTATGCAGGCTATGTTTTTCGAAGACCTAAACGACATGCAGCATACCGGCTTTTATGAGGCCATCGTGCATGATCGTCCTGCCAACACGCAGTACATTCGTTATTGGCATGGCTCCGTCCTGCCCGTACGCGTATTTCATCTGTTCGGAGATATCCGTGGATTATTCAAGCTGAACGCTATCCTTTTTGTGTTGCTTACAGCAGCCTTGGCCTTGCTGCTCTGGAAAAAACAACGGCGTGCGGAGCTTGTTGCATTTGTAATTTCGCTTCTCGTGGTCAATCCATTCGCCGTACCCTTCACCCTCGAATACACCTGGATGTTTTTGTGGATGCTGTGTATGAGCATTACCGTTGTTGTCCTTGGCGATCGGGAACATTTTCCCTACTGGAACGATTTCTTCCTAGTAAATGGAATGCTGACCGTGTATTGGGATTTTTTGACCACGGAGACGATCACGCTGCTGATCCCTTTGCTGCTGTTGCTCTCGATCCGCGAACCGCACTCCAGCAACCGGGACAACCGCCTCTTTGCCTTTCGGTCATGTCTGATGTGGGGCGTTGGTTATGTCGGAATGTGGGTTACAAAATGGGTGATGGCCTCCCTCGTATTGGGTGAAAACGTGATGCCCTACGTGACAGAACACATTCAGGAACGATTGCTCGGACATCCAAAAGCTGCCTGGTATGTGGTCGCTTTCTCAGCGATCCGGAGGAATCTGAAAAACCTGTTTCCATGGTGCTTCGGCACAGCGGGCGCGGCAGTTGGAATGGTAATCGTTTTCCTATTGATCTACCTCACCTATCTCTTTCACAGAGATTGCATCGACTGGGGACGCATTGGTTTGTACGCCTTGTTGGGGATGATTCCTTATATCCGGTATATGGTGCTGGCCAACCATTCCTATTTGCATTTTTTCTTCACCTACCGCGCACAGATTGCGACCATCTTCGCACTGGGGCTGATCGTCTGTGAGGTAGTGGATTGGGAGGCTCTTCATACATCAAAGAAAGGAAGGGAACAATCTATGATAAAAAAAGTTAATATAAAAACAACGATACAAGATTACAAGAAGAATAAGGAAAACTATGGTAAAGTAGCAATATATGATATTGCTCATACTACGATAATCCGCGAGGGTTCGGAGGAAGATTGGCTTAGTTTGCGTTTAGAAGTCGAAAAAGCCAATGTTGATGGCGAAGTGTATCATTTGGTAATAGTTCCTAATTCAGAGAATCAAATAAGATCATTTAGTTTAGGAGCAAGAATATGATAGAACTGCAATTTGATAAAGGTATCTGTGAGTATGAGGTTCAGATTCAACAAATTACAAAAGCAAATGATACATTGCCAATGAAATTGGATAGTGGTTCTCCAATAACAATAATATGTATTCCATATTTACTTGAAGTAACGAGTGAGCATTATTCAACATTGTTGTTAAAAATTGAAAACGCTATAGCTCATAATGATTATGTTTCATACCATGCATATGGATCACAAGAAGATGATAATGGACGCAATTTTATTCCATATTTAGCAACCGATATAACAATAGGTGAACAAAATTTAAATTATTTTCTATTCTGGTTAGATGTAACAAATTACACAAAATACGAAATTACAACAACTTTGTTTGGTTACGACTATATTAAGGAAACGCTGATTAAAGCGTTTCCTTTGCGCCAAATCGCAGCACGAAGTGCATTCCTATGCGATTTGTGTGCATGGTTTATGCGGAAATATGATTAAATCAGTGCTTCCTTAAACAAGGGAAAAAATGGTTTGATGATAGCGATAATTTTCATATAAAATTCGAAAATAATATACAAGTGGACTTACAAGGTATAAAAGGTGCCCTAAATAATTATAATGAAAAAATTTCAGACATAGGTGAAATAAAGGAATTGTGGCGTAAAGATAATATACGCAAAAATAACAAACTTAGAAATTTCAAAGAAATAAACCAAATGATATTATGAAACTTTCATCTTCAACGGATGAAAAGAAAGGATCGGTAACTCTATGAACAAGCGAAAACTCAAACAAAGAAACAAACGTTTTTGGTCGTTTGTGCTGGCGGTCATTTTGGTCGCGGGACTTTATCCCTTTGATTTTGGACAGAAGGCTGGCTTTGTGCAGGCGGCGGAGGATGGGGAATATCTGTCCAAAAATATGGAAAAGGCGGTATCTGCTTCTGCGACCAGAGAAAATGATGCCGATGTGAATAGTGTTCTCGAATCTGACGAAATCCTGGATGATGCAGAGGATTTTGTGGAAGAAAGCATGGAGACGGAAAAAGTCGATAGCTTGTTCTCGGAGGAAGAAGAGGAAGTAACTGTTGAGTCAGTTGAGGCGGATCCATTGTACGCAAATAGCTATGTCGGAAGCGTATCTCTTCATACAGAGATCTATTATGTTGACCAATCCTTGAATCTCCCTGCCCCCGTGAGTTCAGCATCCCTTCCTGTAAATCCTGATGTTGGTTCTCCTACCATCGATCCCGACTCCGAATCTATATCCTGTGGGATCAATGATGATTTGAGTAACTATGAATTTGACAAATGGTATTGTACCAGCGCTGTTGGTAAATTAGATCCAAACGATATACCAACTTTTGTCTCAAATCCAAAATCGGTATGCCAAGAGGCTAGTCCAGAATATGTTGATTACGCAACTGATCAAAATAATAAGCCTATCCTCGAATAACAGTTTCCCAATCTACGGTACTATATACCCGTAGATGACTACGGGTTTTTCCTCGGGCGACCACGGGGACGCTTGGGTTTA
>JAFUXY010000014.1 GCA_017477005.1 Lachnospiraceae bacterium
AAGCCGCCCGCAAGCTCTTCAGCACATCCTCTACCTGCGGGAAATCGAATACGCCGTCGAACCAGTCCACGCGCCACTCTACGATATCGAGCTTCACATCCTTGAACGATTCCGCTGCCTTCAAGATTTCATCCTTGGTTTTTCCTACGATCGGAACGATGATTTTGGGCGTTCCCTCACCAATATTGACTCCACGTACCTGAACTGTATTTGCCATAATATCCTCCTTATATCTCGAAAAAAATGAACCATCCGCGCCACCAGGGAACCTGCGCGTGAATCTGGTTTGTAGTTTATATAGTTATACTCACCCCGCTCCAAGAACGAGGTGAGTATACTAAAAGCCCTTAATCAACCCTGATCGGCATTCGCCAACAACGTGCCATAGCGCAGGTTGACGAATACAGCCAACAACACGCCAATGATCGTGATCACAATATTCATAACCATGACGTTCGATGCGGACATCTGCCCTGCCGCAGAAAGAATCGTGTAGTTTGACAACGAAGACGCGATCATAATGATCGAGGTAATCGTGCCCTTGAATTTCGGGAACAGATCGTTGACCGTAGCCGTGGCCAACTGAAGCACGCCGCCTGCTGCGAAGAATCCCAACAAGAAAGCGCCAATATTACACATCTGCTCTGTCTTTGTCGTGTATACCAAAACCAACGCTGCCAGTGAAACAGCCGGATACAGCAGCAAAAACCGAACGGACTTGATCTTCATAGTGAAAATCGCTGTCAAAATAATTGCCAAAATCGTGCCGTTTGCATACAACGACTGCATACCGGAAGGATCCGCCACGCCTACTACGTCGCTGGCGAAGGTCTGCGAGCAGTTCAGCCACAGCTGGAAGGTCGCCGTACAAGTAAAGCCAATGATAATCAGCGCAATACTCTCAATCGACCACTTTGCGCCCTTGATATCGTCAATAAGAGACGTTTTCTTTCCGCTGTCTTTTTCTCTTCTGCAGGCATCGGCAGGATCATGCTGACAATACCCACGCCTACAATCACAACCGCCAACGCCATGAGTACCGTCCTCGTGTGGCCAGCTTCCATCCCGGCCGTCGCGATGATATAACCCACGAGCATCGGAAGCACCTTCTGTCCACCGGCGATGAAGAGCTTGGTTCCCATCGTTGCCAAACCCGTATTCGGCGACATGATCTCTACTTCTGCCGGAATAACGCCGCAGTCCAAGAATGAGTTCGCGATACCGCCCATGATAGCGGCCGCATACGCCACCGACATGCTCGGCGACATAGCCAGTCCCAGGAAAAAGATGGCGTAGGCCACCGTTCCTATGAGAACGGCAATCTTTCTGCCCAGCTTATCCGACAGAGGACCGGCAAACGGAAGCGCGATCAATCGTCCCAATCCAAGTGCCGCAGAAACCGTCGTCACTACGCTGATATTGGCGGCGATATCACTATATCCCCACTGACCGACCAGCACTTCCTTGATGGCCTGCTGCCCCAGGATGGCTGCGCCAATTCCGTGAATGAAATAGGTAAGATACAAGACAATCGAAGTCGGGATAAACTTCGCTTTTGATTGTTTCTCCATGATTTTTCAGTTCTCCTCTCTAGGCGATCAATCGTAAGAAATGCCCAAAACTTCCTTCATATGGTCGATCGGCATATCATGACCGGTCCACAGTTTGAACCCTGCTGCACCCTGGAAGAGCATCATGCCAAAGCCGTTCATCTTCTTGCAGCCTACCTCTTCCGCCATCTCCAGGAAGCGTGTCTTCGGAGGCGCATAAACCGTATCCGCCACGATCAGATCCGGACGCAGATAGGAGGTATCCGGCAGCCAGGTCTGGCCTTCCAGCGGCTTCATTCCCATACCCGTCGCATTCGTCAGCAGGTAGCTGCTCTCGATCTCGCGGCGAAGCACATCCTTGTCGTCGAAATCGTACAGAGTCGCCTTGCAGTCTGTCTTTTCGTTGATCTTCCGAACCGTTTCCTCTCCCACTTCCCAGAACTTGTCGCGGATATTGAAGATCGAAATTTCCTTCACGCCGTCCAAAGCGGCCTGAATCTCAATAGCCGTAGCCGCACCACCGCAGCCCGCGATCGTCATCTTCTTGCCGATCACGTCGATATTGTTGTCCTTCAACGCCATCATGAAGCCGGTACCATCGGTGATATGCCCGATCAGCTTGCCATTGTCGTTGACGATCGTATTTACAGCCCCACACAGCTCAGCCGCCGGAGAAAGCTCGTCCAGATACTTTCCAACGACTGTCTTGTTCGGCATCGAAACGTTTGAGCCTACCAGCTTCAACGCGCGGATTCCCTTCACCGCATCCTCCAGCGTGTCGTTGTCAACCTCGAAGGCCAGATACGCATAATCCAACCCCAGATAGGCAAATGCTTCGTTGTGCATTGCCGGAGAGCTAGAGTGACGGATTGGGTACGCCATCAAGCCGATGAGTTCTGTGTGTCCTGTAATTCTTTCTGCCATGTTCTTTCCTCCTTGTAAAAAATGTATCTTTCAAAACCTTAGGGAAACAGCATCCGCCGTCAGTCTAAAAAGTCAAGCTTCTTCAAGACCTCGAGCACGTTTCGGCCCTCTGTGGTTCCTTCGATAATGCGTCTCGCCCGCTTGCTGTCGCCGACGTTGTAGATCGCCACATTCGTATCGGCGTACGCCTTGTTCAGTTCCTCCAAAATCGGCGTGTTCGCGCGCATACCAAGGCACATGAATCCATAATCAAACGGAACCTCTTCGATCTCGCCTTCTGGATTTTTGACAACAAAACGGTCGGACTTCACTTCCTGCAGCGCCGTATTCGTCATCTGACGAACATTGTGCTCTTTCATCTTTGTCTGGGTATCGCATTTGGTAATCGGGTCTACGCCCGCGCCGATCGCTGGCATCATCTCGATGATCGTCACGTCCGCATTTCTCTCGGTGAAGAATTCCATCACATCGAGACCTACTGCGCCGCCTACAACGGCCACCTTCTGCCCCTTCATATCCTCGGGATAGCTGTCCATCCGATCGATCATGCCAAGCACGGTAGCTACCTTTGTGCCTTCTTTGTCAACGTAATCATGCAGCCCTGTAATCGGCGGCAGAGTCGGCACCGAACCGGTCGCATTCACAACGATATCCGGATGGAACTTGTCTACCAAGTCCAGCGTTGCTTCGGTATTCGTCAAAAAATAAAGATTGTGCAGACGCTTTGCGCGATTGGTGAGGTATTTCGGGAAATCCTTCATCCTTCTCTTGTCAGGGATGTCCGAAATGATCGCAGAAAGACCGCCCAGCTTGTCGGACTTTTCGATCAGGAAGGTGGTCGCCCCTACCTCGGCCGCTGTACAGGCAGCCTCCATACCAGCCGTACCGGTGCCGATCACGACGACGTTGCAAGGCCTCTTGACCTTCCACTTCTTGTATACCTCGTCCTCGTTCACGGACGGATTGACCGTACAACGGATCGGCTTGTTGAGACCGATACGGTTTCCGGCGCAGCCGGCGTTGCAGGAAATACACTTGCGGATGATGTCTTCATCGCCAAATTCTACCTTGTTGACCCACTCAGGATCGGCAATGAGCCCACGCCCCATACCGATCAGGTCGGCGTCGCCCCTGGCCAGAATGTCTTCCGCCACCTTGGGGTCGCGGATATTGCCCACCGTAATCACCGGCTTGTTGTAGGCTTCCTTCACGCGTTTCGCCATATAGGAACGCCAGCCGTCTTTCATATAATTGGCATCGATCTGGTACTGGATCGACCAATTCAAAGCAGCCGAGACATCGAATACGTCCACCTCCTCCTGGAAATACTGCAGGTATTCGATACAATCCTCGAGGGTATTGCCGCCTTCGATCATCTCGTCCACACTGATACGCACGAAAATAGGGAAGAACGGACCTACCTGCTTGCGCACCTCTTCGATCACCATCTTCGGGAATCTTGCACGATTTTCCGCCGTCCTTGGAAGGAACATCCGAGGAAGAAACCAGCTGCATACCAATACGAGACGACATAGCCGATGCGCCCGCATGGTTGATCTGGATCGCGATGCAGGCGTCATGCTTGTGAATCGTTTCCGTGAGCTTGACCAGGCGCGGAATGTAGTTATCCGCATCCAGGCGAAGCTGCGTCGTGCCGTTCGAGCCGGACGGCCAATCCACACAGACGTTCTCTACAATGAGAAGGCCGGTTCCCCCTCTCGCCCTCTGCTCGTAATAATTGATGTGCAAGAAGCTCATTTCACCACTTTGCTCGCCGTAATTCGTCCCCATCGGTGTCATAACGATGCGATTCTTCGTCGTCATGCGGCGTACTATCAGCGGTTCAAAAATATGCGGGTATTTTGTCTTCATGAAAAGCCCCCTTTCTAATGCCTTGTCGTGTTCAATCGACAAATCCCCCTATCTTTTTTCCAATATATAGATGTATCAGATTGGCTATTCTCTGTCAAGAAATCTGAAATGATCTCACGTCTGGAACTCCATCAGCTTAATAATCTGGCAATCCTCGTTCTGATGAATGATGCAAAGGTCAAAAAAGGCGCGCTGAATTTCAGCGTGCCTCCAAAATATTATAGTAAACGAATTTAATTGTGCTGATATTTAATTCTCTTCCTTTTGTATTTCCTCACGCGTTTTTCGGACAATATCCAAAAGAGTAATCCTCCCAAGCTGCGCCTCCATCGCCTTCTGAATATTCAAAAGCTCTTCATCCAAAGCCTTGTGGATATTCCTGCCTACCGGACAGTCTATATTGGGTTTCTCGTGGAAATGAAACAAGCCCTCTTCACTGACGCAGCCCACGGCCTTGTATATATCGTAGAACGAGATATCCGCCAGGTCTTTCACCAACTCGATCCCACTCTTTCCCTGGCTGATATCTACAATCCCGGCCTCCTTCAAGTCGCCCACCACATTCCGGACGATCACGGGATTGGCTCCGACGCTTCCCGCAAGAAAGCTGCTCGTGACCTTCTCTTTGTCCTTGAAATAATCAACTGCCGTAATGATATGAATAGCAATTGTAAATTTGCTCGTAATCTGCATCAACTCACCTTCGCTTGTGGAATCGATTCTTTTGCTCTATTACACTGTCAGAAAGAACTTCACCAAGAAGATCACCGCGATCACGAGAGTCAGCAGCGAAACCTCCTCCTTCTTTCCAGTAAACAGCTTGATCACGCAATACGAGATCAACGCCAGGCCGATACCATGCCCGATCGAACCGGAAATCGGCATCGCGATCAGCATCAAAAATACCGGAACCGTCTGTGAAATATCGTCAAAATCCAGCCCTCTCAACCCAGAAAGCATCAACATTCCTACATAGATCAACGCCGGAGAAGTCGCCGCCGAAGTGATGATACCCGCAATCGGCGCCAAAAACATCGCCAAAAGGAAGAGCACTCCTGTCGTCAGAGCCGCCAGACCCGTACGTCCACCTGCTTCAACGCCAGAAGCAGATTCTATAAAGGTCGTGACCGTAGACGTACCGGTCATAGAACCCACGATCGTCCCCACAGAATCCGAAATCATCGCCTGCTTCAACCCGGGCATATCGCCGTTTTCGTCCAGCATCCCGGCCCGCTGCGCCGTGCCTACCAGCGTACCGATTGTATCAAACATATCGATCACGCAGTAGGTAATAACCAAAGACAGGATCGCGAACCACCCCACCTGCATCAAATTGTGGAAATTGAATTTGAACAAGGTCGTAGAAACCATGTCTCCCACCGGCGGCGCAAACGACGCGCCTGCAAGGCTTGCGAACGGGTTGATTCCCAAAAATAGCGCCTCCCCTGCCCAATACACGATCGAGGACACCAGAATGCCCAGAAGCACGGCGGCCTTGACGCCGCGCTGCGAAAGAATAATGATCACAAACAGCCCCACAAAGGCCGTCACAACGGTGAGGATCATCGTAGGATAGCTTTCTCCCATCTGATCCTTCAGCAAGGACGGCGTCAATGCGCCAAAAAAATGCGACATCATATAGTAGGCGTTGCCCTCGCTGTCGTAGACGCCTACGTTTGACCCAAATCCGATATTCATCAGCATCAAGCCGATGCCCGGGGAAATCCCCATCCGAATCGCCGGGGGAATAGCGTGGACGATCTGCTCTCGCACGTTCAAAATCGACAACAGAAGAAATACGATACCCTCGATCAAAATAACGCAGAGTACCGCCTGAAAGGACTCCACGTAGCTCAGCCCTGTCATGGCCACGATATTCCCTACTACGACGGCGTAAAAGCTGTTCAAGCCCATACCCGGTGCCATTGCAAACGGCTTGTTCGCAAAAAAGGCCATGCAAAGCGTACCCACTCCGGACGCGATACAGGTCGCCATGAACACTCC
>JAFUXY010000015.1 GCA_017477005.1 Lachnospiraceae bacterium
AAGTCTACGAAATGCCCTTATTGTCCGACCTGTTCGGCCTATGGTCTCGAGGCAATTCAAAAATATGGGGCGGCCAAAGGTAGTGTTTTGGCGGCTTGGCGTATTTTGCGCTGCAATCCATTCTCAAAGGGAGGCTATGATCCGGTTCCGTAGGGTAGAAAATTGTTTTGCTTGAGGAGTGTATATGTTGTTTTTGACATCCTATAATGGCCAAATCCTTGGGCCGATTGCGCGGCTCTTGGGCGCCATTATGAACGCCATTTACGAATTTCTGACAAAGCAGTGCGGTATTACAAACGGCAGTATCGCATTGTCTATCATTATTTTTACAATTTTTATTTATCTGTGTATGTTTCCACTGACGTATCGTCAGCAAAAATTTTCTGTTCTGACTCGCAAGATGCAGCCAGAGATGAAAGCGATTCAAAAAAAATACAAGGGTCGTCGAGATCAGGCTTCTGTTCAGGCGATGAACGAAGAGACGCAGGCGCTCTACGACAAATATGGTACGAATCCGACAGGTAGCTGTGTGCAGATGGCGATTCAGATGCCGATTTTGTTTGCGCTGTACCGGGTATTTTACAATGTTCCGGCTTATTTGTCGGGAGTCAAGGAAGTTTTTTCTCCTTTGGTGAGTGGCATCATGGAGACGGATAGCTTTCAGGATGCGATGACTTCCTTGCATGAGCAGGCCAATCTGAGAAATGTAGTGGTTGATTTTTCCGTGAAGGACAACCAGGCCTTGTCGAATTATATAGTCGATGTGCTTTACAAACTCCCGGAGCAGGGATGGCAGTGGGTAGCCGAAAAATTTCCGAGTCTTTCTACGGAAATTTCCGGTGTACAGGACAAACTGGCTCAGATCAATTATCTTGGACCGATCAATATTTCCGATACGCCTTGGAATATGGCAAAGACAGGATTGTCGAGTCATGCGTGGGGTCTGATGGTCTGTGCAGTTTTGATCCCTCTTTTGGCGTATTTATCTCAGATGCTCAATATCATGCTGATGCCCACTCAGAGTGGCGGAGATGATGCGATGGCACAGCAGATGCGGACGATGAATCTGATGATGCCTTTGATGTCGGTATTTTTTACCTTTATTACACCGGCTGGTCTGGGTATTTATTGGATTATTGGCGCAGTGGTGCGTATTGTTCAGCAGTTCTTTTTGAACAAGCATTTTGAGAAGATCGATCTTGAGGCGATTATAGAAGCCAACAAGGAAAAAGCAGAAAAGAAGGCGGAGAAGAGAGGGATTCATCGCAGTCAGATTATGAATGCTGCGACAATGAATACGAGATCTTTTTCTGAGAAGGCCAAGGTTGGAACCGGCGATTCAGAAGCTTTGAATAAGGCGGCTGCGTTGAGAGACCAGGCCAAGCCGGGCACGCTGGCCGCGAAAGCAAATATGGTGAAACGATTCAATGAAAATGCGAAGGATTGAAACGACTGTTTTTCACAGGAAAGGGAGGTTTGAATATGGCAATGAGGGAATTTACTGGGAAAACTGTTGAAGAAGCTCTGACATCTGCGACAATCGAACTGGGTGTGACGAGTGATCGTTTGAATTATGAGATTATTGAAAAAGGGAAGGCAGGCATTTTTGGCATTGGCGGGAAAAATGCTGTGATTCGAGTCAGTATCAAGGAAGAGGAGCCTGCACCTGCTTCAAAAACCTGGGAACCTGTTGTTGAAAAATCGGTTTCTGAACCGACTCCTGTTTCTACAAGTAGAGAGAAGGAGATTGTCTCTGAAAAAACTGGTTCGATTGTTGAAAAAGAATCAGAAGAATTGGAGCCTATCGATGGAGATGAAGCTATTGCACTGGCAAAGGAGTTTTTGTCTTCTGTATTTCATGCGATGGGTTTGGAAGTCGAGCTAGAGGTTGATTTTGATGAAGAGAACCTCATGCTTTCCATTGAAATGAGCGGGCCTGAGATGGGAATCATTATTGGAAAGAGGGGACAGACGTTGGATTCTCTGCAATATCTGACAAATCTAGCGGTCAACCGCAAGCTTCCTTCGTATGTACGGGTGAAGATGGATACGGAGGATTATCGCAGACGTCGGAAGGCGACTTTGGAGAATTTGGCGAGAAATGTAGCGTACAAGGTGAAGCGTACTATGCGGCCGATTTCTTTGGAGCCTATGAATCCTTATGAGAGACGAGTGATTCATTATGCGCTGCAGCATGATTCCTATGTCAAGACAGAAAGCGAAGGAGAAGAGCCCTATCGTCATGTTGTCGTGTCTTTGAAGGAAAAATAAGAGACTACGGACTTTTTCAATGTTTAGGAATCTTCAAAATATCACGTTATTTCTTTTAGGTTTCTTATTGGATACACCTCGCTATTTTATTAGCGAGGTTTTTTTGAAGGATATTAGGTAAAAAAGCATGTTTATGTTTAGTGGAGAAGATACAATAGCGGCTGTTGCAACTGGTATGGGAAATGCTGGCATCGGTATTATTCGGGTGAGCGGTGATCAGGCAATTTTTGCTGTGGATCGTATTTTTCGAGGTAGAATTTCGCTATGCGATTTGGAATCCCATAGTCTTTTGTATGGTCATATAGTTGACCAAGAAGAAATCATTGATGAGGTTTTGGTGACGGTTTTTGTGGCGCCTCGTTCTTATACAAGAGAAGATGTGGTAGAAATTTCTTCGCATGGCGGCGCTATTGTGATGCAGCGAATTTTGAATTTGGTGCTTTCTCAAAACATTCGCTTGGCAGAGCCAGGCGAGTTCACCAAGCGCGCTTTCTTAAATGGCCGAATCGATCTGGCACAGGCAGAATCAGTAATGGATATCATTGCATCCGACAATGAACAGATGCTTTCCAATTCTCTACGTCAATTAGATGGGGAATTATCAGAAGAAATTCGAAATCTGCGAGAAAGAATCCTGCACGAAACGGCTTTTATCGAGGCAGCATTAGACGATCCGGAGCATTATGATTTGGAGGACTATGCACCTCATTTGTTGGAATGCGTCAAAGATTGGCGGTCGGAAATTTCTTCACTTTTGGCTTCATCGAAGCAGGGTAGGATACTTAGAAATGGAATTCGTACAGTCATTGTTGGAAAGCCAAATGCGGGAAAATCTTCCTTATTAAATGCGTTGGCCAAATCAGAAAGAGCCATTGTGACAGAAATACCTGGTACAACACGAGATACGATCGAGGAAAAAGTGCGATTTGAAGATATGGTTTTGGTTCTGATTGATACGGCTGGTATCCGGGATACAGACAATCTCGTTGAACAGATAGGAGTGGAACGGAGTCTATCGGCATTGGAATCGGCGGATATGATCTTGTTTGTAATGGATATCAGCCAGCCCTTGTCTGATGAGGATGTGGCGATTATTCAAAGGTTGAATTTTGAAAAGACGATTCCTTTATTTAATAAGGTGGATTTGATAGAAGCTTTAGGTAATGGTTCTTCTGAAATTTTATCCACATATCAACAATTTTTAGTGGATCATGCGCTCCCTATGGATTGGATTGATCGAGGTGTTTTTCTTTCGGCAAAGCAGAGAAGGGGGTTTGCAGAGTTAGCTACAGAGATAAAATGTCGATTACAGTTGGATATTGTGGATAAGTCTGTGGATATCTTGATAACAAGTGAACGGCATGCCAAATTATTGCGTGATGCGGATGTGAGTATGTCGCATGTGGAAAACTCTATTTCCTGTGGATTACCGGAAGATTTTTATACGGTGGATTTGATGGAGGCCTACACAGCGCTCGGTTCTATTCTTGGTGAAGAAGTAGAAGACGATTTGGTGGATAAAGTGTTTCGAGATTTTTGTATGGGTAAATGAATTTTTTTCCAGGGTTCCTATAAGGGATGTTTTGACGGCATACCGGCTTGGCGTGGGTATTTTTTCATGGTTGGCCTTGTCTTTTGGATTACAACGAGTGTTCTGTTGATATTTTCATCAACTTCCAAATTATTCGCTTTAGTTGATGGTAATGTAAACTCATAGGCAGTACATAGCTTTCCACCAAGTTCTTTGATTGCATGTTTGGCTTGATGAATTTCTTCTTTCGCGTCTCCTCCTTTATAGGAAATGAAATAACCTCCGGTTTGTACAAATGGAAGAGCGTATTCAGCCAGGGTCGAAAGATTGGCAACAGCTCGACTTAGACATAGATGATAGGTTTCTCGTTTTCCGTTTTGTCTGGCCAATTCTTCGGCTCTTGCATGAATGGGAGAAATATTTGTTATGGAAAGATCTGCCGCTGCTTCGTTTATAAAGGCAATGCGTTTTTTTAAGGAATCGAGGAGAGTGTAGCTTGCCTCTGGAAAAAACACAGCGAGTGGAATCCCCGGGAATCCGGCCCCTGTACCAAGGTCTAATATTTTGGCATTGCTTTGATAGAGAGAAGAAATACTATTTTTTATAATGTCTTTTAATAAATAGACAGACAAGGAGTCTAATAGATGCTTGACTAAAAAGGCGTCAAAATCCGTAATCCTCGTCAAATTCACAGATTTATTTTTTTCAATGAGTATTTCATAGAAGCGGTAAATTTTCCCGGCCTGTTCATCTGTACAATCCAGTCCTATGGTGGCGAGGACTTGCTGTATTTTTTTTTCGTACATAGTGATTCTCTTTCTTATTCCTCAATCGACGATGCTATCAATGCTGCCTTATTTGGATGTCTAATTTATTCAACCTGTAAAATAGGACAAGATCAGGGCCAAAGTATTGTAGCCAGCATGTACCAAAATATTCAGGATCAAATTTTGGCGGTTCATATAGAGACCTCCCAATACAAGTGCAATGAAAAAGTAAGCCAGGAAAGCACCAAGTGCAAACTCTACGGTATGAGCCAATGCAAATAAGGCGGATGAGATCAATATCATACAAATTCCCACGAATCCCTTTCGATTTTTGATCATAGCACATCGAAAAACCGATTCCTCTGTGATTGGCGCTGCAATGACGGCCATATAGGTTGTGAAATAAAAATTGGTGTCCTTCAGATGATTCAAATAGGTTTGATTGGTGGTAGTAGAAGAGTGGTCAATTTGTTGAATAAAGATTCCTCCAATAATCGACGCACCATATACCATCAAAATGAGCGGAATGACCATAGCTAGTAGCTGTCCCATTCCCTGTATGTCCGTTGCTATTTTTTTGTGGTAATAAATAATCGAAAAGAGTGGAAGAAAAAAATAGATGAACATATTGATATACAATGCGATTACATTTTCCGGAAGGGAAGGGATGAGTCCGTTTTTTGACAAAAGCATCAGCCCCATAGCGATAGGATAGGGCAGTATAATAGAAGTCAGTATATAAATAACGATAATCGGGATGGATTTTGGTTGTGTATTCATAGATCGCTTTCCTGATTCGAGTTTTGTTTTAATATTAAACATCTAACGTATTTTACAATGTTTATAACTATTCCGTCAAGCTATACTCGTATAGTCACGAAAGTTTGACAGTATTTGTGTTTCAGTGTATATTTTTTGGAAGAAACTATTTTTTAGGAAAACGATTGATTTTACATAGAATGGAGGTATATTTATGGCAATAAATGTACAGGAATACTATGGAAGGTTGTTTGACCAATTGGAAATAGTGGAGCGTATCGAGGAATCATTGAATGAAAGTGTGGAAATTGCTCGTGCAGAAATAGAGCGTCAGAAACGAAACATCAATCGGAAGTTGTATCAAAATCCTCCTTTGTACTAGAACACTGAGGATGAATAAAGAAGGCGATAGAAAATGAAACAAAAATTGGAAGAATCGTATGACATTGTTGTAGTGGGAGCGGGGCATGCGGGCTGTGAGGCGGCCTTGGCTTCTGCTAGACTCGGTCTTTCTACTATATTATTTACGATCAGTATGGACTCGGTGGCGATGATGCCCTGCAATCCATCTATTGGTGGTAGTTCCAAAGGACATCTGGTTCGCGAAGTGGATGCCTTGGGCGGAGAGATGGGAAAAGTGATTGACTGTACCTTTTTGCAGTCAAAAATGTTGAACCGTTCCAAAGGTCCGGCTGTTCACTCATTACGAGCACAGGCGGACAAATTGATGTACTCGATTGAAATGCGAAAACGTCTGCAATACACTAAGAATTTGACATTGCGGCAGGCAGAAGTGGCAGAGGTGGTTGCTTCTTCAGATGGAAAAGCTGTCTCCGGCGTCAAGACTGTTTCGGGTGCCTTTTATCATGCAAAAGCGGTGATACTTTGTACCGGAACTTATTTGAATGCTCGTTGTCTGTATGGAGATGTGATTGAACAGACCGGACCGAATGGATTGAAGGCAGCGACTCATTTAACCAATTCGTTGCTCCAGTTGGGTATTCGGATGCAGCGTTTCAAGACAGGAACTCCGGCGAGGGTGGATCGTCGTTCTCTTGATTTTGACAAAATGGTCGAACAATTTGGAGATGAAGTGATTACTCCTTTTTCGTTTTCGACAGATCCGGCTTCAATTCAAAAAGAACAGGTGAGTTGTTATCTGACATATACAAATGAAAAAACTCATGAGATTATTCGAGCACATTTAGACGAGTCTCCAATGTATGGTGGCGTGATTGAAGGAACTGGACCACGATATTGTCCTTCGATTGAGGACAAGGTGGTCAAGTTTTCTGATAAAGATCAACATCAGCTTTTCATTGAGCCAGAGGGTGTGCACACAAATGAGATGTATATTGCCGGGATGAGTTCATCGATGCCTGAGTTTGTGCAGCATGAGATGATCCATACGGTTCCTGGTATGGAGCATGCCGAGATTGTTCGAAATGCATATGCGATTGAGTACGATTGTATAGAGCCGGATCAGCTGCTGCCGACTTTGGAATGCAAGGCGATACGAGGTTTGTTTTCCGGTGGGCAGTTCAACGGCAGCAGTGGTTATGAGGAGGCGGCGGCGCAGGGAATTGTTTGTGGAATCAATGCGGCGCGGTTTGTGCTGGGACTAGAGCCTATTACTATTGACCGTTCGCAAGGGTATATCGGCGTGTTGATCGATGATTTGGTCACAAAGGAAAATCATGAGCCGTATCGGATGATGACCTCGAGAGCGGAATATCGTCTGCTGCTGCGACAAGACAATGCCGATTTGCGCTTGACTCCATTGGGTCACGAAGTTGGGCTTGTGGACGACAATCAATTTGAAGCCTTGGTTGAAAAGAAAGATCAAATCGAGTCAGAGGTAATGCGTTTGGGGCGAGTAGTAGTTGGTGCAAATCAAAAAGTGAATTCTTTGTTGGAAGAACTTGGCTCTGCGCCGCTTGATACGGGGGTAACATTATCTGATTTGGTGAAGCGTCCTGAATTAAACTATGATTTACTTTCAGCGTTGGATAGGGATCGGCCTGATTTAACAGACGATGTTAGAGAACAAGTCAACATTCAGGTGAAATATGCTGGTTATATAGATCGGCAGAAAAAACAGGTAGAACGATTCAAAAAACTAGAGAATAAACTTATACCAGAAGATATTGATTATGGAAAGGTTTCTTCTCTACGTTTGGAGGCGAGGCAAAAATTGGCTAATCTTCGTCCACAAAATATTGGTCAGGCTTCGAGAATTTCAGGAGTTTCGCCTGCGGATATTTCTGTGCTGCTGGTGTATCTGGAAGGCTATAGGAGATAAACAAAATATTGTAGTAGGGGGGAAGAATTTGGTAGCAGAATATTTGAAAAAAGAGCGGAAAAAGTTTGATGCAATTGCGAAAAAAAATCGTGATGAGATTTCGCAGTTGGAGACAAAATTAATTGAAAATGAAAAATTTACTTCTTTATTGGAAGCGGAAACACAGAAAGTATTTCGTGATTTTACGCCTAGAGATGTAGACAACAAAAATCGAAAGCAGATTAATCAATTAAAGCAAGATAGAGAAAAATTGTTAAATCGAAAAAATACTCTTCAGGATCAATTGGATGAGGCTAATGCGGCTTTGAAGGAATTGAGAGCTTCGATCACCGAAGTAAAGGATCTGGAAATGCAGGCGGCTGATTCTCGCTGGTTCGAAGAAAATGTATATGATGCGGGAGAGAGCAATGAAGAGCCATCGGATGAATCCTTGGTCAGTGGAAAAGCCGCCGAGCGGTTGAAAGGTATTTTGGAATATTTAATCGAAGATCCTGCTCGTGCCAAAGAAGAGCTGGAAAAGATGATTCGTATTTGATATGTTTCTATATGATGTTCTATTTTTGTTCATGAGGGGTGGCAACTATTGCTGCCACCCCAAAAAATCATCATATTTTGATGTTGAAAGAAGTCTTTCACATCTAAGGAACCACTGATTTAATCGTATTTCCATAAAAACCATGCACAAAAATCGCATAAGAAAGCCTCTGCGGGACTAGCTTCGCGTCGCATTCGTGCTGCGATTTGGCGCAAAGGAAATGCTTTAATCAGCGTTTCCCTAAATTTATGATTTTTTTGTCTGACTGAATAATTGGCTGTTTATCACATTTTCGCACTTTTCATTTACAATCATGATATTGCTGTAGGTTTCTATGAAGTCGTATTTTTCACATACACGCCGCAACTGAGCGTACAATGCTCGTTCTACGGGTGGTCTGTCTATTTCGTGGCAAAACGCTACGACTCGAATGGTAATAAAATCCTGATTTACTCCTATCAAATTTCGAAATTCCATATCCAGTATCTGAGGTATTTTTTCGGAAAAATGGATCATCTCTTTTTTAATGGTTTCTTCCACTTTATCAAATTCTACATAGGAATGGAGCTGGAAATCGCAGGTAGCAAGCGACACAAAGTTCGAAGCATTGATAATATTCCTCATTTCTGAATTATTGACTATTTTTACATTTTGATCATCGTCTTTTAATTTTGTGGTTCTAAGTCCTATGTCAGTTACCATCCCGCGGAATCCAGATGAATCAAACACGATCTCGCCTACGCGGTAGCTTCCTTCAAAAATAATGAACAGTCCTGCCAACAAATCCGTCATCAACGATTGAGCTCCGAAACCGATTACGGCTGTCAAAATTCCTGCCGATGCGAGCAAGGTGCCAGGCCGTACGCCTATCTCGGTCAGGCAAATGTACAAGGTCATCATCAATGTGGCATATTTAGTGAGGCTCTGCAGTAGCCTACAAATGGTAGCATTTTTCGAATTCATAGATTTTGCGATATATTTGAGCAAACTGCTGATGATGGTTTCGATTGTTGTGTTAAATACGATGATGATGAAGCATTTCGCAATGGCGATATTGGTCAATCCCTTTTCCCAGTTGTTTTCCACGATATATTTAATGATGAATAAACGATCTTTGTTTATCAGATACAATATGATCAAAGACACACCAATGATCAGATAAATCGTCTTGAATAAAGTCGAAAAGTTTTCTTCAGATGTAGCTTGTTTTGTTTCGTAAATTTTTATTTTGATATTTTTCGGTTTTTCAGCGAGCACCACTTTGAAATACAAAAATGGAAATAATAGGCAGGTAATGAAAAAGAAAATGAATATTCCATATATAAACAAAGTAATATAAATTACATCTGTTCCATAGTCTGCTTCTGTCAGATAAAACACAGCGTATTTATCGTTCATGGCGCATTTTCCATAATATTTTTGATCAAAGACATTGACATATCCAATATAATTATTGTAGATCTTGGAATCAGGAATGCCGACCTCATTTGGATCCATTTTGATCATGCTTTCATCTGATGCATAGAATATTTTGTCTGTGTCTCGGTTGATCGCAATGAGCATATTCATAGAAGCGTTGAATCTTCTAAGCGTATTGGTGGTTTTCAAGCTCGTTGTCGATTTTCTATATTTTGAAGGCAATACAGTCAATATGAGTACGCCATCCTGTTTCCCTTCTTTGTCAAAAAGTCGAATGCCAATTTTTTGATCGTATTGTGTCGTAAGTTCATTCTCCATTGGCTGTTGTATATAGAAATCAACACCGTGCAAGATTCTCGAAAAATCGTAGGAACGATCATTTTCATTTTTGGTATTGATCGACGTGTCTTTTAGGTCAGAATCGGTTTCAACCTGTTTTCCATCCATATTGTAGACGACCATGTATTCAATATTGAGTGCATTACTCAATTGTTTCATATCCGTTTTGTTTCGTAGCTCTGGTTTTCTTGAGAGAATGGTTGATGCTGTTTTGGCAATCGTAACAAATCGACTGTTGTATTCTTTTTCATAGTTGTCTAATGTGGTTTCGTTTTCTGTGATCGTATTGATAATATGATCGGCCTTGTAGGAATCGGAATCGGCTTGTTCATATTGAAAAGTCAATATATTCAAAAAGCCAGTCATGATCATGATGGCGATTGATCCGCAAATGGACAATACAGCGAGTTGTCTCCAGGTTCCTTTGAGCTGCGAATCTCTTTCTTCGTCGATATTGCTGCTTCTTTCCTTTACAATGCAAACAACGTAGCCTGTTATCAAAATAATTAAAACAAATATTGAGAATAGACAAGGATGCAGTGATTGAACGATTTTTCTTACAAATATGTCGTTGGTGACAGCCAAGATTAAATATACATTTTGGCTTTTTACATATCTTGTACTTCCAAAATAAATTTGATCTTTTACTTTGAAGAACGTGCTTTGTCCGTCTAAGAATAAATCGGACGAAAAGCCATAGGCTAATGCATTTTTTCCTAAGATGTCCTCTTTATTGTCTATATCTGCATAATATATTTGATAATTATTTCTGGATACAACGAACGTAGTGATATCGGAATTGCTGTTGATATTGTCGATTATTTTTTCCCATGATATGGATGATTTGACTATGTCATAATATTCTTTTGGATTGATTTCTATGACAGCTTCTCGATCCTCATCGATTTTTGCCGCATAATAGAATAATTCTTTTCCTTTGT
>JAFUXY010000165.1 GCA_017477005.1 Lachnospiraceae bacterium
GTGTGTTTTGAACGTGTTCGCAGAGCATAGCCTAAAGGAAAAAAGCCTGAAGGAAGAGGGCTCGACCGATCTTTTGACGGGGTTGCTCAATAAGGTTTCCTTTGAGCGGGAAGCCAAAAAATTCCTGGCTACCCGAGCCAGGGGAGAGAATGTCGCCTTGATCATTTTGGATTTTGATAATTTCAAGAGTGTCAACGACAATTATGGGCATCTGGCGGGCGATGCGATTCTATGCAAATTTGGTGCGATCCTAAAAGGCAATTTTCGGGCGCAGGATATCATTGGACGTGTCGGCGGAGATGAATTCATGGTTATGATCACCGGCTGCCAATCGGATGAGATCATTGCGAAACGCTGCAGTGATGTACTCCACGAACTCTACATAGCCAAGATTGATGATTTTGGCGGATTTTCTTGCAGTATCGGGGTTGGCGTGGACAATACGTATTGCAGCTTCAAGGAGTTGTACAAAACGGCGGACAGTGCGCTGTATCAGGCGAAGGAAAATGGAAAGGCAAGATATGTTTTCGAGCACAGAACAAAGGACAAAACAGAAAGGACAACATCATGAGTGAAAGAACCTGCGGCGTATTGCTCCCCTTGTTTTCTTTGCCGGGAAAATACGGGATCGGCGGTTTGTCAAAGGAGGCCTATGCCTATATTGATTATCTGAAAAAGGCGGGGCAGACCTATTGGCAGATTTTGCCGGTGGGACCTACGAGTTTCGGGGATTCCCCCTATCAATCGTTTTCTACCTTCGCAGGCAATCCTTATTTTATCAGCTTGCAGGAATGGATTCGGCAGGGGTTGCTGACCAAACAGGAGTGCAAAGAAGTCGATTTCGGGGAAGATGAGTCGTTGATCGATTATGAAAAGCAATACAAGAATCGGTATCCGCTGCTGCAAAAAGCCTTTGCGCGCAGCTCGATCAAAAAGGACAGCCGCTTTCGAAAATTCTGCAAAAAGAATCGAAAATGGCTCAAGGATTATTGTCTGTTCATGGCGATCAAAGATTCCTATGACGGGAAGAGTTTTTTGGAATGGGAGGAGGGGCTGCGTTTCCATCAAAAAAAGGCGTTGAAGCAATTCCAAAAAGCCCACCATGAAGATATTTTATTTCATGCCTTTCTTCAATTTACATTTTTCCGGGAATGGTTTCGGTTCAAAAAATACGCAAACAAGAAGGGGATCCGCATCATCGGGGACATACCGATTTATGTGTCGGCAGACAGCGCAGATGCCTGGGCCAACCCGCGGCTATTTCAATTTGACGACGAACGGAAGCCGACGAGGGTAGCGGGCTGCCCGCCGGATGGATTTTCCGCAGAAGGGCAGCTCTGGGGAAATCCGCTCTACGATTGGGATTATCACAGGGCTACCGGATATGAATGGTGGGTGGATCGGATGAAGAGCTGCCTTCGTATGTACGATGTGGTGCGGATTGACCATTTCCGCGGCTTTGACGCTTATTATTCGATTCCTTATGGAGCCGAAAACGCCATCGATGGCGAGTGGATCGAAGGCCCTGGAGCCGAGCTGTTTTCTGTTCTCGAAAGCAAGCTGGGAGAGATGGATATAATCGCGGAGGATCTGGGGCTGCAGACAGATTCTGTGCGGGAAATGGTTGCCCAAACCGGTTATCCCAATATGAAGGTGCTGCAGTTTGCCTTTGGAAGCGCTTCAAAGAAAGGAAGAACGCCCAGCGAATATCTTCCATTTACCTATGACACAAATTGCGTTGTCTATACCGGGACGCATGACAGCGAAACGATGCTGGGGTATCTGTCGCATTGTTCGAAGGCGGAATTGAAGCGAATCCGCAGGTATCTTGGATTGGAGAGGGATGCGACTTTGGAGGCGATGGTGCGCGGACTCATTCGGATTGCTTTTTCCAGCGCGGCGGATTATTGCATGATCCCGCTTCAGGATTATCTTGCACTCGGCAACGAGGCACGTACCAATGAACCGGCTACGCTCGGCGCAAACTGGCGGTGGCGCGCTACAAAGGAGCAGCTGTTTTCCGCCCGGCTGCAAAAAGAGATGAAGCGCTTGGCGAGGGCGTATTGGAGAGGATGAGTTTAGCGTGTTTTCAAAACCCCTTTTTAGGGGTTTTTTGTTGGCTTTTTCTTTACAAGTCCATTATTGATTTATATAATCATGGTGTGCAAACTCCGATTTGCTTTGGAGAGGGGAGGGCGGTTATGCGGTTTTTGAATAGCCAGACAGGATATGCTTTGTTTCTGAGAGAGGCCAGGAAGAAGTATTATGTGGATAAAAGTCTGCTGATTGATGCAGTGTTTCGGTATGCCTATGAGACGAATGCGTATATTTGCATTACCAGGCCAAGGCGTTTTGGGAAATCTGTGGCAGCGAATATGATAGCGGCTTTTTTTGACGAGAGTACAAGGGAAGAGAGCGCTGCGCTTTTTGAAGAGCTTGCGATCGGGACGCTGAAAGAGGAGCAATTGCAGGATAGGGATCCAAGAAAGGCGTTTTGTTGGAGAGAGCAGGGGAGGCTGAAGGTCATACGGATCAATATGATAGATATTCTGACGCCGGACATACGATCTTTCGAGGATTTTTACAGGGAATTATGCAGGGAATTAGTGGAGGATATTCAGGAAGCGTATGCCAATTTGTCCATAGAGGCTGACCTGTCTGTCTCCCTTGCGTTGGAACGTACAGGCGACCAATTTGTTTTTGTGATTGACGAATGGGATGCCGTCTTTGAGATGAAATTCATGACACCGAACGACAAGGAACGCTATATCCTGTTTCTAAAAGCATTGCTCAAAGACAAAAAATACGTTTCCTTTGTATACATGACCGGGATCCTTCCTATCTCAAAATATTCCAGTGGCTCGCCGCTGAATATGTTTAAGGAGTTCAGTGCTTTTAGTGACGCTATATTTTATCCGTGGTTTGGACTGACCAGAGGTGAAATCGAGAAAGCGATGAAAGCTGGTGGTACCAAGGCTCCTTCTATTGAAGAACTGGCCATGTGGTACGATGGATATATTCGGGGCAAGGATGGAGCACATATCTACAATCCTACCTCTGTCTCAGAAGCCCTTGCAGAAGGATTCTGCCAAAGCCATTGGACCGGCACTGGGCCAATGAATGAAGTCCGTGATATTATCCGCCACAATGTGAAGGATCTGAGGGAAGACGTAATCCGTATGGCCGGAGGGGAGACCTTGGATATCGAGCTGGGCGGATTTTCTGTGGAAAAGACAGAGGTGAATACGAGAGATGAGATTCTATCCGCTATGGTGGTTTATGGTTTCCTGACGTACCACGACAAGAGGCTTCGGATTCCGAACCATGAGCTGATGCTGAAATTCCGGCAGGCTTTGGCCTCGGAACCTTTGGGGCTGAATCAGACACTCGAGGAATCGAGAAAGCTGCTGGAAGCCACTTTGGATCGCAGGGAGGAGGAAGTGGCGAGGCTATTGGAGGATCTGCACGATGAAAAGATACCCTTCTTTGTCTACAACGATGAGAACAGCCTTGCTTGCGTTGTGACAGTGGGCTATTTGTCTGCGTTGGAAGGGTATCGCATCACCCGGGAGGACAAGGCAGGGAAGGGCTATGTGGACTTTCTTTTTGAACCAATGAAAAAGACAGACACCGCCTTGATTTTGGAGTTGAAATACAACCACTCTGCGGAGGATGCGATTCGATGCATACGGGAACGGGAGTACGTCAAACGCCTGAAGGATTTTAAGAACGTTCTCCTTGTCGGTATCAACTATAGCGAGGCGAAGAAAAAACACACCTGCATTATTGAGCAGGTGTGAGAGGATGAGGCTGCTGCCGCAAAAAAGGAAACGCTTTAATCGGCGTTTCCTTTTTCGGATTATCGGATCAGGTTTTCGAGGGTTTCGAAGAGGACATCGGGCTCGATTGGCTTGCTCAGGTGCGCGTTCAAGCCCGCTTGCAGGCTTTTTTGGACATCCTCGTCGAAGGCGTTGGCCGTCAGCGCGATGATGGGGATGGTCGCAGCGTCGGCTTTTGCGGACGAACGAATCGTCCTTGTCGCCGTCAGTCCGTCCATCTCCGGCATACGCATGTCCATCAGGATCGCATCATAATATCCCTCTGGTTTGGACTCATACAGTTCTACGGCTATTTTTCCGTTGGCAGCATGATCCGCTTCCATCTCACGCATAGACAAGATCTGCAGCATAATTTGGGCATTGATCTCCATATCTTCTGCCAGCAAAATACGCCGTCCCTTGAGGTCTGCCTTTTCCACCGTATCGGAATCGGCAACGTTCTTTCTCTTTAATATGCCTTTGAACTCATTCAGCAGATTTTCACCGAACAAGGGCTTCGAAATAAAGCTATCCACCCCGGCGGCAATGGCTTCTTCATAGATATCATCCCAGTTGTAGGCGGTCAAAATGATCACGGCAGTATCGTTTCCTGTGGCGGCACGGATCTGTCTTGTCGTTTCCACTCCGTCCATTTCCGGCATCTGCCAATCCACAATGATCAAATTGTACGGCTCCTGCCTGGCCTGGGAGAGCTTTGTGATTTCTACTGCTTCGTTTCCGGACTGTACTGTCTCCGCCGCAATTCCTTCATGCTCGAGGACAAGCTTGGCCTGATCGCAGGCCAGCGGATCGTCGTCTATTACGAGGACTTTCAAATCCTGCGGACGAATTTCCACCCCGTCCATCTCATCGGACAGCTTTCGGTCGGAATCGGCCAAGGTAATATTCACCGTAAAGGTGGTACCGACTCCTTTCTCGCTGTCCACCAGAATCGTGCCGTTCATCATCTCTACGATGTTTTTGGTGATCGCCATACCGAGTCCGGAGCTGCCGTATTTGTTGGTGGAACCGGCGTCTTCCTGGCTGAAGGTATCAAACAGCTTTGGCAGATACTCTTTGCTCATACCAATGCCGGTGTCACGGATCTCAAACTGCAGAGCGGATTTGCCGTCAAATCCCCCGGTTTTCTCTACGGTCAATTCAACTTGTCCGCCTTTCGGAGTGAATTTCACTGCATTTCCGAGTATATTGATCAGTACCTGGCGGAGCTTGATGCTATCCCCGATATAATAATCGTTCAGATGCCCATGAATGTGGCAGTTGTATTCCAGTCCCTTTTCCTGGCACTGACCGCTGAAGATCACATTGATCTGTTCCAAGAGCTTCGAGAAGGCAAATTCTTCGTTTTTCAGCGTCATACGTCCCGACTCGATTCTGAACATATCCAGAATGTCGTTGATGAGGCTCAAAAGATGCTGCGCGCTGCTTCCGATTTTTTCCAGATAGTCCTTTGTGGAATCCGAGATATCCGGTTCGTTCAAGGCCAGCGCATCCAGTCCTATGATCGCGTTCATCGGCGTACGGATTTCGTGGCTCATGCTCGACAAGAAGGTGGTTTTGGCCTTGCTTGCTTCCTCCGCCGTCTTCAACGCATCGGAGAGAGCCTGATTTTTCGCAAGCGATTCGCGCATCTCATCGTCAATATCGGTAAAGCCGACTCCCACTGCGTGTATGCTGCTGGCATCCTCTCCACCGTGCTGCACATTTGCCATGCGCAGCATCTCGTAGCTTTCGTTTTGATTTTTGTGAACCAGATATCGAAAAGCGATAATGGCGTTTTTGCGCAGCTCTTTTCGGATATTCTCCGGTCGGATAAAGGAAAGAAACTGCTCGCGATAGGCCTCGTCCACATATTCGTTGGCGTAGTTGGTAAATTCCTTTGAGAATACAAATTCATTACTCTTTGCTACGAGGTCATCCGAGGTGTCGCCTCTGTAGCAGGTCGCATAGTCTGTTTCAAGATCGACATAGTACACGCTTTTGTAATCTGAGGCGAGGGCGGTAATCATACTGTCGAGCTGCGCGCGCTTTTTTTCCTGATCCAGCAGTTCATCCTGCAGCGCGATTCGTTCCTCCAGCTCTTGCTGCATTGCTTCCGCTGTCTCCTGTTCAAGAGCAAGCATAGCAGTTTTTCTGGACTGTATGAGCATCAGGGCAAACACGGAGGCGAGCACGAGCGTCGTCAAGATCGCCATGAAAAGGCTTCTCTTTACAATGCCGTCTGAGATGGCGTCAATCTGGCTGCTGATCACGCTTTCGCGGATCAGATAGGTAAGCATCCAGTCTGTACGATGCACCGGCACATAGTACATGGTTTCTTTGATGTCGTTGTAGGTGAAAGAAACGACGCCCGTGCGGCTCTCAGAAAAGTCGCTGCGGATTGTATCGATGCTGTAATTATCTTCAAATGCGGCGTTTTCCAAAGCGTTTAGCAGATTGTCTTCGCTGGCGAGACCGCCTAGCACGGCATTTGTCAAAGAATAGCCGCTTTTGGTGTACAGATTGCAGAAGGTCGTGTTGCTAGAACCGGACTGAAGAGAGATATTGGAAAGCATATGCTCCATATCGATTTCCATAAAGCAGGCGACAAGCGAATGGCCCTCATAGGGCAGAGAATCGGTCGGCATAGCGATCACTACTTTGAGATTTTCCGCATTGCCTTTTTTGATCGATATCTCTGGTTCAGACAGGGATTCATAATCAAATGCATACAAATCTATATCCGTTCTTTTCCCTCGGGAGGTGTGAATCACCCCTGTCTCATCTACGAAAGCGAATTTTTCCAGCCCATAGAGCTGCTTCATACGAAGCTGATAGGCTTGAAGATTTTCCGTACTGCTCAAGTCGTCTGGCGTAAGAAGCCCTATGGCGACATACATATCGCTAATATAGTCGCTCAGGGCGGAGGCCACCACCTGTTCTCTTCTGCCTGCCAGTTCATCGAGATACAGAAGACTCACATTGCGTACCGCCTGCTGCGTGTCCTTGCTTGCGCTTCTACCCATCCAAATCGTTCCAAAAACAAGTATCAGCGCTACAACAACGCTTCCTGTGATTGCCATGGCCATCAGGCTATTTTTGTTTGCACCTTTCATCCCTGTCTCCTACATAAAACTATCAAAATTTGGAGTTGTCCGCCCAATGTATGGACGCCCCCGTGATTTGTATATGCATTCGCGGGGGCGTTCCAGTGTCAATTTCTGCTATGAATTTTGATTAGTCGTCGTACGCTCCGGTGTCTTCCAATTTGAAGAAGCTGATCAGTTCGTCCAGGTTCGCAGCCATATCCTGCAGGTCGGTAGCGGAACGATTGATGATCTCAAAGGTCGCGTTCAATTCCTCGACAGAAGCGTTGGTCTGCTGCGTGGCAGCGGCATTCTCCTGAGAAATCGCCGACAGATCGGAAATGATCTCCACCAGATTGTCTTTTGATTTGTTCACGGCGTCGATTCGCTTGTTGATCATATTGGTACCCTGGGATACCTTGTCTACCTCTACCAGCATGCTGTCCATATCTTCCTTGGTCTCATCGAGCTGCTCGCTCTGGACGGCAAACGCCTCGTTGAGCTCGCCGACCGTGCTCACGGACTCCTTGGAGCCTTCTACGAGCTTCGCCACGATTTCAGAAATCTGCGTGGCGGCTTCCTTGGACTGCTCAGCCAGAGACCGGATCTCGTCGGCCACGACTGCGAAGCCCTTGCCCGCTTCACCGGCACGCGCCGCTTCGATGGACGCATTCAAGGACAACAGGTTGGTCTGTGAAGAAATGTCGTCGATGATGCCTGCCGCCTTGGCGATATTCTGAACCGATTCATCGGTCGTCATAATGTTTCCTTCGATGACCTTCATCGACGAAACGACTTGTTCATTGTGCTTGATCAGGTTGGTCAGAGCCTTTATCGTATTGTCTGCCGCGGTTTTCATGTTGTCTGTCGCTTCGCTCAGCGTGTTGATCTCTTCGCTCACGCCGTCAATATCCATCCCCATGCTGGACGTATCCTCGGCAGAGGTCTGGACGCTTTCCGCCTGAGACACAGCGCCCTTGGAAATGTCCTCCACGGCTTGGGAGACCTGTGCCGAAGCCTGCGAAGCCTGTTCGGAGGAATTGGACAGCTCCGTACCGGAGGTCGAAACATCGTTGGATAGCTTGGCGGAATCCGTAATAACGGAATGAAGCTTCCTCGCCAGATTCTCCGAACTCTCTGCGATGGTACCCAGTTCGTCGTTGCGGTTCAGCGATGCCTCGGAAAAAGTAACCCACAGATTTCCGGAAGCCATCCGTGTGATGCCGCGGACGATATCTTTCATGGCTGTCGCGCTGCTCCGATATAAGTAGGCGCCGATTGCGATAAATACAGCAACGCAGAGCACCGCGCAGAGAATGAATTTCGTCACGATCTGACGAACGTGCTTGTTGATGTCGTCTGTTTTGCGGAAGGCCACGGTCATGCCGCTGATCTTGCCGGAGTCATCGACGACCGGCGCATAGGCGCCGGAATAGAGCTGGCCTGCCACGGTATAGTTTTCGCGGTAATAGGTTTGCCCGCTCACCACGACCTTTTGATAAATATCATCCGGGGCCGTGGTGTCGGAATTCTTTCGGCCGACCGGAGACCCTTCGACCGTTGTAATCGCGCGGATATTGTCATAGAAGATGGCGTAGTCTAAGCCTGTACGCTGCTTGAGCGTGCCAACGAACTCGCCTTTGAACGCATGCTCGCCCTTCCACAGAACATCGTCTTCATCCAAATTCCAGTCGCCCGGATACATGCGTTCGATTTCGTCCGCCATCTGGATGGCGGCTGTGTTCAAGGTCTCCTCGACGAGACTTGCGTACACTCCGCTCACTTCAATACCGCCTAAGGTCGTAAGTATGGTCGCGACAGCGATACACGCGATCACAGAAATAAGCACCACCTTAAGCACCAGTTTCCCGTTTCTTTTTTTCCCTTTCATTTCTCAAGAATCCTTTCTATGCCGTCGAGTAAGCGAATGTGCTTTTCGACAAATGTCCCTAAAGCTACAAATTACATTATAGCATGCTTTCAAAAAAAAGAAAAGCGTCAAAATTATGTTGACGTAAACAAGGAATTTAGTGTAGTATAAACAAGATACTGTAAAATGGTTACGGAACTGCATGGAAAAGGGAGGGTCAGTTTCATTTTAGGAAGGCGGGAAAGTATGAGAAAGAAAAAACAGGTGCAGGGCGGCGTGCACGAAGCGAAGCGCAGCATCAGCAAACAGCTATTGTCAATCGAGGTTCCGATGATAGCATTGTTCATTATTGTGGTGGCCGTTGTCATTTTCATCGAAGCCAGAAGCGGTCTGATGGATGAAGCACTGTCCAATCTGGAAAATGAATCCAAAGCCAA
>JAFUXY010000166.1 GCA_017477005.1 Lachnospiraceae bacterium
GCCAGATCACCTGTGGATCGGGACGCACCAGAAGACAATCCCCCCAACGCTCCAGATTTTCTCCATTTGTTGTGTCTAAAATTTGATAATCTTGCCAGTTTTTCGATATCCACATAGTCTGATTTCCTATGATTTGTATGAATTGCCTATTGCATAAAAACAGCCAAAGGCTATAATAAGGAACAAAAATCATTTTCAATAAAGATTATACCAAAAGCGGAGGAAAGATGGAAGAAAAACATAGCGCCGCTGGAGACGGGGCGGGGTTTATGATGAAGATTGCATCGTTTATTGTAGATAAACGGATGCTGTTCTTTTTGATCTATAGTATCGCGATTCTTTTTAGCGCAGTGTCCAGTCGTTGGGTCAAGGTGGAAAACGATATTACGACTTATCTGGCAAAATCGACCGAGACGCGGACGGGAATCGATCTGATGAAAGAGGAATTCATCACCTACGGTTCCGCCAAGGTCATGGTCGCCAATATTCCGTTTGACGAAGCCAAAAAGCTTCAAAAGAAAATAGAAAAGATGGACGGCGTGTCCGAGGTGGGCTTCACCAGTCGGAGCGAGGAGCAGGAGGATTTTCTCGAGCATTACAACGACGGCGCGGCGTTGTTTGATATTTCCTTTGATTACGACGAAGACGACAACCGGTCTCTCGAATGTCTTGCCGAGGTCGAAAACAGTCTTTCGGATTATGATATCTATGTGTCCACGGAGCTAGGCGACCAGCAGGCTGAGGCGTTGGCCGAGGAAATGAAAAAAATCGTTGTGATCGTGGCCCTGGTCGTGCTGGGCGTACTGCTGTTCACCTGCCAGTCCTTTGGCGAGGTGCCCGTGCTTTTGATGACCTTTTTGGCGGCAATGATCCTGAACAGCGGGACCAATTTTTTGTTTGGAAAAATTTCCTTTGTGTCCAACTCGGTCTCTTCGATACTGCAGTTGGCGCTCTCCCTAGATTATGCAATCATCCTGAGCAACCACTACAAGGAAGAACGCCTGCGATACGATGTCAGGGATTCAGCGGTAATGGCGTTGTCGGTCTCCATTCCGGAGATCTGCGCCAGCTCTCTGACCACGATTTCGGGTATGTTCGCAATGGTGTTTATGCAATTCGGGATCGGCAAGGATTTGGGTACGATTCTGATCAAGGCCATTTTGTTGAGTCTTTTCACGGTGTTTACTTTGATGCCGGGATTGTTGGTGGTCTTTTCCGGGGCTATTGAACGCTTGGAGCACAAAAACTTTGTTCCCAAAATCGACCCGATCGGCCGCTATGCCTACCGAACGAGAAAGGTGGTGCCGATCGTATTTGTCGGCATCTTTGTCGTGACAGGGGTGCTGTCGCAGAGCTGCCCCTATGTTTATGGAGACACGTTGCTTGAAACGCCGATCCAAAGCAAGGCACAGATTGCGCAGGAGTTGATCGACGATACCTTTGGGAAGAAGAATTCGGTGGCTGTGGTGCTGCCAGGGCATGATTATGAGGCGGAGACCGATTTCATCAAAGCGATGGAAAAGGAAGAGGCGGTGGATACCGTGACGAGCCTGGCCAATACCGAGGTGGAGGATGGCTACATGCTCACGGACCGGCTGACTCCGCGGGAAGTCTCCGAGGTCATGGACATGGATTATGAGATCTGCGTGCTGCTCTATCAGGCGTATGCGGCAGACCAGGAGGAATACGGGCGCATTTTGACGGGCGTGTCCAATTATCGGATCCCGCTGATGAATGTGGTGTCCTTCGCCGCCGAAAAGGTGCGGGACGGCTATATCGAGCTCGACGATGCGACGACGGAGGATCTGTTTGAGGCGGACGACGAGATTCAAAAGGGCAGAGACCAGCTAGAGGGGAAGAATTATGACCGGGTGCTGATCGATCTGAAGCTGCCGGAGGAGAGCCAGGAAACCTACGATTTTCTGGAAAAAATGCACAATATCGGCACCAAATTCTACGACCGCAGTACGCCTATTTTGGTCGTAGGCAGTTCCACCAGCGATTTTGAATTAAAACAGGCATTTGACGTGGACAATATCGTCGTCAGTGTCGTATCGGTGCTGTTCGTGTTGGTGGTGCTGCTTTTTACGTTTAGTTCGATCGGGCTGCCGTTGATGCAGATTTTGGTGATCGAGGGCGCTATTTTCATCAATTTCGCACTGCCCGCCGTGCTGGGGTGGAATATTTATTTCCTGAGTTATCTGATCGTCAGTTCGATCCAGATGGGCGCGAACATCGATTACGCTATCGTGATCTCTACGCGATATATCGAAACCAGAAAGAAAGAAAACCGGGAAAAATCGGTAATAGAGGCGTTGGATTTTGCCTTTTCGACGATTATTTCCTCCGGTACGATCATGGTGCTGGCGGGGACGGCGATCGGTATGCTTTCGTCCGATCCGGCGATCGTCGGTTTGGGCCAGGCGTTGGCGAGAGGAACGATTATTTCGATTATTCTCGTGCTCTTTGTGCTGCCGCAGATTTTGATCTTTGGCGACAAGATTATTTCGGCGACGACCTTTGAGCCGTATCGGCCGGTGCATACCAAAGAGGAGAAGGGAGACCTGTATCTGAATGGTACGATTCAGGGCGAGGTCAACGGTACGCTGGTGGGGCGGTATGTGGGAATTATCCGCGGCGAGGCGAATGTATCGCTGGTGTCCGGCAGTATGGAGCAGGTGGAGCAGACCGTGGCCGAGCAGATCGAGAGCATTTTTGCGGAGCATGCGTCGCGGGGATCATCGGCGCTGCTTGAAACGAAGGGGCAGGAGCA
>JAFUXY010000167.1 GCA_017477005.1 Lachnospiraceae bacterium
CTGGATGCGCACCGTCGGCGTCTCAGGCGATATGCTCATGCCCCGGGTATCGACATCCCCCGAAAGCTCTTCGCCCGTCGGGAACTTGATAGCTACCCAGCGGTACAAAAGTACGATATAGTCCACATTGCCAAGGATTCTGGCGCCGATCACGAAACTGCCCTTGTCATTCAATACCCGCACTGCAGTCTCGGCTGGCACGACGCTCCTCTGCTCTCTCGCGAAGATATCCGGATCCCCATAGATCGTGCTCTTGGCCGTGGCGCCTACCTTGTCGTCCTCGGAAATATATTCATAGCCCACATCCACGTAGACATTGCCCTTGCCAAGCCCATGCATAATCTCGCCGGAATAATAGATATCTCCTTTCCGCACGTCCTCGGAAAGCGGAATCTCCACCACGCCGGTGGCCACCTCGGGCGCGCTCTTTTCCAGAAGGCCGGAAGGGCGGCTTGTGCTTTCCCATCGGTTTTTCCGCGCGAGATCCGCAAATTCCAACTCCCGGACAAAATACTCCATGTATTCGCCCCGTTCCATCTCCTGGGCCGGGGCGACGATATAGGTCTTGACGCCGTTTTCGATCACATCTTCTATGATGTAGGCGCTTTCCGTCCGCACCAGTTCAAGATCCGCCAGACGGATATAGTCGCCCTGTCCGCCGACCTGGCGCATCTCGAGACTCATCCGACCGATCTCCCGGTTGACGAGCGCGCGGGGAATTTCTTTGGAAAGGCGTACCTCCAGCGAGAAATTCTCTGGCACCTCAACGCCCTTGTCGTTTTCAAAAGCCTGCGCGGAACCGGCCTGCAAGATGATATTCGTTGTCTCCACCGGAAGATCCAGCGTCTCCATCCAGTAGGAAAATTCCACCTTCTCGCCCTTCGAAAGATGGATATCCTTCAGCTCTATGCGAATGTTGTTTTCCTTTGTCTCCGACAAAAACGCTGGCATCTGCAAAATACCGAAATAGTTCAAGGAAACATCCACATCGGAAAGCTTCTCTACCTCCACCACCGCGCGCACCAGGTGGTTGCGGCTGGCGGTGGCGGGAATCCGAAAGGTGACAAGGAAGTTGTCGTTTGAGAGCAGCACGTCCTTCACCAGAAACTCCGATTCCATCGAAAAAGTAGGAGGGATGTCCTCCGTGTCTATCAAAAACAGGGTGTAACTCTCCCGGACGCGGTTGTAATGAAATTCCACGCTGGGATCCTCCTGCTCGATGGCATAGACCTTGTGGGAATCTACCTCCTTGTAGCGCAGGCAGAGACTCACATGATTGGTGCGAAGATCCTCAAAACCGGCCATGGCCGACAGTTTGCGAATATCGGAAGTCTCCACTACGATCTCCCGCCCCATCCCGTCGATGGCCACGCCGCTTTCGATCAAGAGAGAAAGATCGTCCAGCGAAAATACGCCCAGGCCGCAGACGATACCGGCGCCGTACATCAGCCCGTTCAAGAACCGGCGCTTGTTGTTCATATAGGTCTGTTCCGCCGTGAAGTCCCCGCTGGACATCCGCTTTCTCGGATAATAACGGTTGCGTTCAAATGGGTAGATCTGCGTGTTGTTCATAGCCCTTTCTATCCTTTCTGTTTGTGCGAAAACCTTCACATTTCCTGGTATTCATCATGCGAAAACTCGTATTCCGCCCAGGAATACTGGTTCATAAATTCCCCTTCGTAGCTCAAGACGGCTCGTCGTCTTCCCATCAAAAAATTGTAATAATCACAATCTACCTTCTCCGGATCCACCGCCAGCGTATTGTAGCCTTTGATGATGACTTCCGGCACGCCCGCCGCCGAAAAAGTCTGCCGCAGGTCGCCGATCAACGTGCGCAGGTAGCTGCGATCCGAATCGGTGTCTTCGCCGTCCTCCCACAGAATCGACATCAGCCTACCCATGGAAAGCGCGGCGCCCCGGTGGCAAATGAGGATGGCAAACAGCTCCTTTGTCCGGCTTCTTTTGAAACGAA
>JAFUXY010000168.1 GCA_017477005.1 Lachnospiraceae bacterium
GGCATGGGCGCCGGGGATCCTCTTGTTGTTGGGGAAGTGGTAGTCCTTAGCTATATTTCACAAATAATGAATTGATGAAAAATACTAATGGTAATCTTTTTAGGCAAAATGGGAGTATCTGTCTACGAAATTCGTAGTTGAAGAACGGATCAATGTCGGGAAACAATCGTTATTCCGTTGGTGAATGTTCAATTTGGAATGGATCGGTTCTTTTGTGGGCGGTCGGAAGAATGGAGCCGTCTTTTACCGATGCATTGACATAGATTTCCTCAAAGCCGTTGCCTACGATGCGTCCGTTTTCGCGGATGACCCTGTCGATATGATACAGCGGTGGCGGCCGCCCTTAAATAAGTCAAACCGTGAAATAAAAACGACGCATACATCAGGAACTTTTTCGAACCGGACACCCGGGTCGGTAATTCATTCCATTCGCCATTCCCTGATATCAAAAACAACACTATTATAGCTCGATTGAGAGAAAAAGGAAATTATATTTTGAAAATGAGTGTGGAAAGGAGGAATCCTCTTTTTTTGCTTGTATTTTTATGGACGAGGATTTATAGTAAAAGACGAAAATACAAGTATCCGGAAAACAGGGGATGGCGATATGGAGAAGGTTATTGTTTATCATGGAAGTAATGTAGAGGTGGCAGAGCCTCGTATCCTTCAAGATGGGTTTTATAAAGACTTTGGTTATGGATTTTATTGTACGAAGCTTGAGAAGCAGGCAAAACGCTGGGCGATTAGCAGAAAGGGGGATTCCGTAGTAAACAGATATCGTTACTTTGAAAATTCAGAATTGCATAGGAAGTTGTTTCAGGGGATGACGGATGAATGGCTTGATTTCGTTGCGGAATGCAGATATGGAAATTCTCACGATTATGAAATTGTGGAAGGACCGATGGCAGATGATCAGGTTTGGGATTTCGTGGAAGATTTCTATGAAGGCAGGATCAGCAGGGCAGCTTTTTGGGAAATTGTTAAATTCAATCATCCAACTCATCAGATTGTTTTTTGTACAGAGAAAGCATTGAAAACGCTTGAATTTGAAGGGAGCGACAGCTTATGAAAAACATATATTTTCCGGATGAGGATGTCGAAAGAGATGACTTGTTTTTTATCTGTTATATGATAGAGCGTGTGGCACGCCTGATCCACCAAAGAAACAAATATGTAGTGAATACGATTGGGAGGGACGGGCTATACCATCTGATCAGCGTAGCCAATGTGTTGCATTCTGAGAATCCTTTGAAGGTGGAGGATGACTGGGTGAAGGAATATAGTCTTCAGTCAGGGGATTTTGACATTACAAAGGTTGACAAAGAGTTGGCAGAGAGAGTACCTACGGCCCTTGAAATGGGAAATGTTTATAAAAGGCTTATTGTGCATACGATGAATTCAAAAGAGGATTATGTGGATGGGATCATCCGTGTCTACAACAACGAAATCTGTGATGTCATCGACAATTATAATGGCAGCGCTTTTTATGAGCCGTCTTATGTGATTGCAAGAGCTTATCAGGCAGGTGGATTTTAGAATGATGAAATGGTGCAGCGATACCCGAACAAGCGGGTTGTTGTGGAGGATGACGCAAAGAGTGAGCCCGATGTGGTTAAAAAAGCTGGGGGATCCTTTTGTTGTTGGGAATGTGGTAGGAAGCTGATGGAAAGATATTTATTGGTCGCCGTGGAAACAGGGCAGGATACGGAAAAGGCGTGGAAATCATTGGAAGAGCTGGAAGAGCTGCTGGAAACAGCAGGAGGAGAGGCGGCAGATGGTTTTGTTCAGAACCTATCGATGCCGAATCCGGCGACCTATGTGGGAAGCGGCAAGGCAGATGAGTTGAAGGATCTGGTAGAGGCTTATGAGGCAGACGGCATTTTGTGCGATGATGAACTATCGCCGGTTCAGTTGAAAAATCTCTCTGAGATATTGGACTGCAAGGTGCTCGATCGAACTATGCTGATCCTGGATATATTTGCGGCGCATGCGGTGACCAAAGAGGGAAAGATTCAGGTCGAGCTTGCGCAGCTCAAATATCGTCTGTCGCATCTCCGGGGAATAGGGAAGGCTATGTCCCGTCTTGGCGGTGGGATAGGAACCAGGGGTCCCGGGGAGACCAAATTGGAGACAGACCGCAGGGCCATAAACAGAAAAATTGCAAAGCTGACAGAAGATGTAAAGGTGTTGAAACGATCGAGGCAAGTGACTAGAAAACGGCGTATTGGCGGGGTGCGAAGGACGGCTGCGATCGTAGGTTATACGAACGCTGGGAAGTCAACCATTTTGAACCGTTTGACAAATGCGGGAGTTCTGGCGGAGGACAAGTTGTTTGCGACGCTAGATCCGACTACCCGCCTATGCATATTGCCGGATGGAGAGGAAGTGTTTCTGACAGATACGGTCGGTTTTATCAACAAGCTGCCGCATCAGCTCATTGACGCATTCCGAAGTACCTTAGAGGAGGCGAAGTATGCGGATATTTTGATCCATGTGGTGGACAGTGCGAGCGAGGACGCACAGCTGCATATGGAAACCGTGTACCATACCTTGAATGAGCTGGAGATAAAAGGAAAGCCGATTATTACCGTTTTTAATAAAACAGATTTGCCCGCGACAGATCGATCCCTTCGGGATATCCGGGCCGAGAAGAGCGTGTGTCTTTCCGCCAAAAATGGAGATGGAATGGGCGCATTGTTTGATATAATAGACGAAGTCCTGCGAGAGCAGAGAATATATTTGAAAAAGGTAATCTCCTACTCAGAGGCCGCAGAGGTGAGCAGAATTCGAAAATACGGGCAGCTATTATCGGAGGAATACTTGGAGGATGGTATTCATGTATGTGCTTTTGTGCCGAAGGAGCTGGGAATGATTTAGAAAACGGAAAGGAGCATGATTATATGTTAGGTACGGGGATAAAAGGAGCTATAGAAAAAAAGGTAACATCAGAGATGACGGCGCGTTTTGTAGGAAGCGGGGAATTGGAGGTATTGGCGACGCCAGTGTTGATTTCGTTAGTAGAAGAAGCAGCGTGGAGAAGCGTGGCCGGTCAATTAGAGGAAGGGCAGGGGACGGTTGGTACGCTGATGAATCTCAAGCATACAGCCGCTACGCCGATTGGCTTGACGGTGAGATGCGAGACGGAGCTTATTGAAATAGACAGAAGGCGATTGGTTTTCTCTATAAAAGCGTACGATGAAAAGGAACAGATCGCAGATGGTGTCTGTGAACGTTTTATTATAGATAATGAAA
>JAFUXY010000169.1 GCA_017477005.1 Lachnospiraceae bacterium
AGCTGCCCATATCCTGCGCGCCCGCCCGCATACCGCTTTGAATGGTACCCCATTCGCCGGGGCCGATCACATCTACGACATTGCGCACAACGGGACCGTAGGTCTCGTTGGTCTTGCCCTTGGCGTTCTCCACATGGTCCAACAACGAGAGCTTGTAAACCGTGCCCCCCGAGGCCACTGCCGTCACATACCTCGCTAAAGCAATCGTCGTAATATTGTTGTCCGACTGTCCGATCGCCGCCATGACAGGGTATTCCGTGGCAATTTTGGAAGCGTTTTCCTCAATTTCCACGCCGGTCTTTTCATCGAGTCCCAAAAGCCCCGCGTAAGTTTGCAGCCGTTTGATGCCGCTCGCGTCATTGTAGCCGCCGCCCTTGCTCGCCAAGCGAAAGCCCACTTCATAGAAGAAATAGTTGCAGGAATGGCGGATCGCGCCTGCCACATTGAGCGCCCCGTGATTGCCCGGATAAATCCAACATCTGGGATGGTTGGACACCTTCTCGTATACGCCCCTGTCCACGATGGATGTCCCGGTGGAGATCACGCCCTCCGTCAACCCCGCCACCGAGGTACACATCTTGAACGTGGAACCGGGCGCCGTCCTCTGCTGCGTCGCATAATTGTACAGCGGGTTGGACAAATTCAAATTGATCGAAACATAATACGAAGAATCCCTTGCATTGGAGAGGCGGTTGGAATCGTAGCCCGGATAGGACACGCAGGCCAGCACTTCTCCGGTTTTGGCGTTCATGACCACCGATGAGCCAGAGCATGGCTCAAGCGCCAACTGTCCCGGGGTGATCACCAGGTCTGCGATACATTGACGCAAAAATTCATAGGCGCTTCGGCGGCCGTCCCGCAGCGCGTTCCTGGTCTCTTCATCCCATTCGAGCGCCCCCTGGTCATACAATATCGCGCAGAGAATATTTCCCGAGATCCGGTCTTCTTTGATCGCATTCTTGTAGATCAGCTTGTCGAAGCCGATATTGTCACCGAAATATTCTGTAATATAATCGACCAGATTCCCGTACAATTCTTCCGTATCCACGTATTTCGACTGCTCTGTAAAAACGGTAATATCCACCCAGTCCCGTTCAATACAGTGCCTCAAATATTCGTTGGCGGAGGCTTCTTCCGATGTCCATTTCAGCTGGATCTCGTCCTCCGAATCAATAGAATCCGCGAGGATTACATTTTTGCTTTTCAATTCCCGGACAATATAGGTGATGTATTCCTGATATTCCTTGGACAGATTTTTGTAAACGGTCGGCTCCTCCGACAAAAGGAGCGAACGCAGCGTCTCCATACAAGAGGCCTTCTTCTCTTCAAAGGTCTGGTACACCGACCTCTCAAGATCCGATGCGTCCGGGTCGGTAAACGCGCCAATATCGATGAGTCCATTGGCGATCAGCGCATTGTACACATCGTAGATCGGAATCGGTATTTCCGAAGCCTTGGTGCTGACACCCTTCTCTTTGATATTGGAAATTTTCTGCAGCAAGATACCGGCGATTTCCTTCTCCAAAAGGCTGTAGGTGTGCTTCTGCAGGTCTGCGTCGATCGACAAATACACATCGCCGCCCGACACCGGATCCACCCGATCCGTCGTCTCGATCAGGTTTCCCAGGCTGTTGACGTAGACCGTCTGCCGTCCCTTCGTTCCCCGCAGATATTTGTTCATATACTGCTCGATCCCGACCTTTCCGATCGTATCCGTCAGCGTATA
>JAFUXY010000170.1 GCA_017477005.1 Lachnospiraceae bacterium
CTGGATTCGAAACAGGCCAATCTGGTGGGGCTGTTCGTGGAGGAGATGGCGGGAAATATCATCAAGCACGGAAAGCCTCGCGCAAGGGGCGAAGTCTGCGTGGATTACCGGCTTTATGCGGACCATGGGAAAATCGGACTGAGCCTGAGGGATTACTGCGAAGCCTTCGACCCCATGAAATATTATGAGATTCACAAGGAGGACGAGCCGGAGAAAAATATCGGAATTCGAATGGTCATGGGCTTGGCGGAGGACATTCGGTACATCAACACCTTCAACAGCAACTGCCTTTTGATTACGATGACGACGCAGGAGAAATGACGGCGCATAGTTTTTTGGAAATACGGCGAAATCAGCGCTTTCTATGGGGAATACAATAGATGAACGATTTTTTGTTGGAAACAAGGCTGAAAAACGAGGCACCGGATCTGCACAGGCGGGTCGCGGATTCCGCGTCGGTGCTGCAGAAAATGTTGGAATCCTTTCTGACTTGGTTTCCGGATTTCACAGACCACTCCATATTGCACAGCCTGGATGTGCTTGAGTTCTGCAACATGCTTCTCGGGGAGCAGGGTTCAAAGCTTTCCATACCGGAATGCTACGCGCTTGTCATGGCATGTTATCTGCACGATATCGGCATGGGGGTGAGCAGGGAAAATTTCGAGACCTTCACAAATGAAATTGATTTTGAAGGTTATAAAAATAGGTTTCCGAACGCAGATGCGGCGCAGATCATCCGGGATTATCATAATGAATTCAGCGGATTGTTCATACAAAAATATGCAGAGCTTTTTGATATTCCTTCCGGGGAGATGCGCTTTGCGATCATCCAGATATCCAGGGGTCATCGGAAGACGGATCTGTATGACGAGGAAGAATACCCCAACCTGCAGACGAAGGATGGCAGGATCCGCACGGCCTATCTTTCAGCGGTAATGCGGCTTGCGGATGAGATTGATGTGGGAGCCGGGCGAAATTCCGAGCTTTTGTTCGACACGTCGAAGCTGACGAGGCGGCGGGACATCGACGCATTCGGGACGCATGAGTCCATACGCGAGGTGGAAGTTGCGACAGAAGAGATCATCCTGCATGTACGGCCGAAGGAACCACGATTTCGGGCATTGGTGGAGGCGCTTGCCGGAAAATTGCAGGAGACGCTGGATTATTGCAGGGACGTAGCCGAAAAACGCTCCGACCTTCGCATCACGCAGAAGCGGATCGTGGTGGATTATGAAGCGGCAAAGTGACATAAGGAATGTTTCGGAAAAAATGGGAGAGATAAACGATGGGAGCGGCAGGCGAAAAGGAAGAAACGGCAATCCTCCTTGAAGGCAGGATTGATTCAAACAATGCGCCGGATGTTGAAAGAAAACTGATGGCGGCAGTCGGCGGACGAAACAGCGAAAAAATCATCATTGACGCCGGAAAGCTGGAGTATATATCCAGCGCGGGCCTGAGGGTTCTCATGAAGCTTCGGAAGCAGTCAGGCTGCCCGCTCGAAATCAAAAACGTGTCGAGCGAGGTATATGATATTTTTGAGACGACGGGGTTCACGGAGCTGTTCGCGGTGAAGAAGGCGTATCGGAGCATAAGCGTGGACGGGCTGGAGGTGATCGGAAGGGGCTTCTTTGGAACGGTCTACCGTATAGACGCGGAAACGATCGTGAAGGTCTATCGGGGGAAAGACAGCATACCCATGATCGAGAACGAAAAGCAGATGGCAAGGAAGGCTTTTTTAAGCGGGATACCGACCGCGATATCCTACGACATTGTCCGGGTGGGCGAAAGCTACGGGTCCGTCTTCGAGCTTTTGAACGCCAAATCGCTCCACGAGCTTGTGCAGGACGGGGATCTGCCGCTTGCGGACGCAATTCAAATATACACGCAATTGCTGAAACAGGTGCACGGAACGCGCTTTGAATACGGGGAGCTTCCGTCCTACAGGGAGCGGTTTCTTGGCTATCTCGGGGCGATCGCGGGCGGCCTTTGGGAAGGGCAGGAGCGCAGACTGGGGGAATTGCTTGCCAATATGCCCGAAGAAGGAACGGTCGTCCACGGCGATATCCAGATGAAGAATGTCATGGTGGTCGACAACGAGCCGATGCTGATCGACATGGACACGCTGGGGCTTGGGAATCCCGTGTTTGAGTTTGCGGGGCTGTATGTAGCCTATCAGTCGTTCAAGGAGGATGACCCCGGCAATTCGATGGAATTTTTCGGGATGCCGGACGAGACGGTTGACGAAATATGGAACCGGCTCGTGGACGCGTATTTCGGCTTCAAGGGCGGCGAAGAAAGGAAGAAGACGATGGACCGAATAGCGCTCGCGGCGGCAATCCGGTTTCTGTTTCTCATAGAAACGACCGACCTGAAGCGGACGGAGCTTGGGAAGAAACGGATAGCGCATACGGCGGAGCGCATCGGGGAACTGCTCAAAACCGTGACGCAGCTTTCCATTTAGATTCCGAGAGGCTGTCAAAAAACAGATGAGTTTTTGAAGATGAAGCAGGTGAAACAATTTGCAAACCGGGCGTTTGTTTGCGTGATGGCGGCGTTTGTGATCGTATTCACATTTGCCGCGGTTTTTCCGGGGTTGGCCCAAGCGACTGCAGCCGCAGAACCGGCAGAAAATGCCCGCTGGCAGGATTACAACGGGAAGAGGATAGGCGTGCTGACAGGGCCTTTGATGGAGGATGCCGCTTCCGAATACTTCCCGGACAGCGAACAAATGATATTCAACAGCTATCCGGACTGCATCACGGCGCTGTTATCCGGAAAAATCGACGGCTATCTTGGGGATGAGCCAAGTATGAAGACGCTTCACGCAGAACGGCCGGAGATTGATTATATCCATGACCGCATTACGGAAAACAATTACAGCTTTGCCTTCCGGAAGAACGACCCGGCAAGCGCGGCGCTCTGCGGGGAGCTGAACGAGTTTCTAGAAAAATGCTGGTCCGATGGAACGATGCAGGAGCTGGATGAGATCTGGTTCGGCGTGGACGAGGAGCGAAAAGTCGTGGATATGTCCGGATTGGACGGAAAAACGGCAAGATTAAAGTCGTCACCACCTCGACGGATATGCCGTTTTCCTATATCAAGGACGGGAAGAACGTCGGCTATGATATCGACCTTGTCGTCCGATTCTGCAGGGACAGGGGCTATGCGCTGGAGCTTGGAGACGTGGATTTTGCGGGGCGTATTCCGGCGATCGAATCCGGCAAATACGACTTCACGACCGACATGAACGTGACCCCCGAGAGGGAGGAGGAAGTGCTCTTCTCTGAGCCGACAAGCAAGGGCGGGATCGTGCTGGCGGTGCTCGCAAAAGATCTGGAAGCCTCCTACGGGGAAGTTCCGCTTGGCGCAGCAGATACAGCGAGTGTTGATAAAGGCGGCTTTCTCTCCTCTATCGGGGCGAGCTTCGAGAAGACCTTCATCCGGGAGTGGCGGTACCGGCTCTTTGCGGCAGGAGTGGCCACCACTTTGGTCATCACGCTGCTGTCCATCCTGTTCGGCACGGCGCTGGGCTTTTTCGTCTTTATGCTGTGCAGAAATGGCGATATCATCGCAAATAGCATTACGAAGCTATGCGTCTGGCTCGTGCAGGGCACGCCGATGGTGGTGCTTCTGATGATCCTGTATTATTTCGTGTTTGCCCATGCGCCGGTGAGCGGCGTCTCCGTGGCCGTGATCGGATTCACGCTGACCTTTGGGGCGGCCGTCTACGGCATGCTTTTGATGGGGGTGGGCGCCGTGGATGCGGGGCAGTACGAGGCGGCCTATGCGCTGGGGCATACGAACCGGCATACCTTCTTCCGCATTATACTGCCGCAGGCGATTCCCCATGTGATAGGCGCCTATCAGGGAGAAATCGTCGGACTGATCAAGGCGACGGCCATCGTGGGCTATGATCGTCACTCATGAGATGAACTTCGCGCGGGCGATTTCAAGCCGGGTGATCTATATGGACGAAGGAGGCATCTACGAGGACGGTACGCCGGAGGCGGTTTTTGACAACCCGCAGAGGGAGAAGACCCGCCGCTTCGTGAAGAGGCTGAAGGTGCTGGAGCTTTTTATTTCCGGCGAGACTATGACTTCCTTGGCATGCAGGCGCAGATAGAGGGCTATTGCAGCAAAAACCAGATCACACCGAAGCGAATGGGGC
>JAFUXY010000171.1 GCA_017477005.1 Lachnospiraceae bacterium
TGCAGGATTGTATAATACTCCCCTTTGGCGATCTTTAGTTCTTCATCATTTGCCTGGTCATCCCAAGCCCGACGCATCTCATTCCGGGTAAACGCGTTTCCATTTTTTCTGAAAAATGCCCTGCGGTACAGCAAATTGGCGTACTGCCTCGTCACATAGCGGTAGGCTCCGTCGATATTGTGGCAGTGGATCTTCGCCATCAGCTCGATGCGCACCTCTTCCCGGAGCTTGTCCTCGCTGTCAAAGCCAAGAAGCTGCAGTTGTCTCCCGGACAACACCCCCTTCACACCGCTGACGACCTTCTCCGTATCTAAGTAATTGTCCACGGCCCGTTGGCGATCCTTCCTTTTCGCGACATAGCTGAAAATTGTCTTGGCCAGACCTACGCCAAATCCGGCCAGGGAAATGACGGCTCCGATCGGAGCAGCGATTCCGCACAGGGAAATAATCCCGCCGGCGGTTTTAAGTGCCCCCGATAAGACATCCAAGCCGCCTTCCGCCGATTGGGTGGCGAATTTGTCGCTCAGCATTTTTGTCATTTTATTATATTGCAGGTCGTCCTTGGAAACTTCGTGCCTGCCTTCCTCGTTGGTAGGCATACCCTGCATCCGGGTTTTGAATCGTTCCTTGGCATCGTCAACCTTCGTCTGGCTCGCGTGCGCGCGTATAATCTTGTTCGCGCCAAGCAGCATATCCAGTCCCCCCGACGCAATGGTCAGAGAAGCACCGCCTGTTTTGACGGCGGTTTCTGTAAGATTCCAGATCTTTGAGACGGCGCCGTAGGTATCATTGGTGGCTCCGGTCAGAGATCCCAACAGATTGAAGAGGCCAAGGCTTTTTTCTTTGAGAGGCAATGCTTTCCAGCCTTTGATCAGGGAAGCAAAGGTGGACACGAGCGACATCATACTCAAGACAGCGCTGATCGAGCTGAGACCCATGTCCATATATTTGAATGCGTCGGCCGCTGTCGTGTCGAAGAATTTCTGCTCATTCGTAGGAGCCGGGGCATTGGGATTCGGTTTCTGGACCAGAGGCTTTGTCAGATCGTAGGTAGCCTTTGTGTTTCCCGCGATGGCCGCTGCATTTGCGCTTTTTAGATTGGGAGCCACTCTTTTTCCAAGATTGGCGGTTTCTCCCATCCATTTTCCAACTGTTTGAAAACCACCTTCCTTCGGAGCTTTTGCGATATAGAACAGCTCCCTTTGCGATCGGAGCAGATTTTGCATATCTGACGTGATTTCCGCTTTCAGCGCCCGGGCCCGGTTCTGAATGGCCTGCAGGTCGTCTCTTTGGACTTGGACATTGTCGTATCGCTGTTGTTCTGCCAAAAGCTTGTGATATTGTTTCAGCTTGACATCCAGCCGCGCCGCGATCACCTCCATGGAATCCAGCTGTTCGTAGAAGCTCTGATCGAGATCGATCCTGTCCGGCTGATCGGCTCCGGTGCTGATACGTCCGCTGTCGGATGCATTATCATCCTGCTGGCCTTGTACATTTTGGTGTGATTCGGGCGGAAGGCTGCCGGTGGATCCCGTATCGGGCCGGGTATTGTAGGCGGATTCGTACAGTTCCCGGTAGCCGTCGGAAGCCTGCACGGCGTTTTCAATCTTGTCCCAGCGTATGCTTTCCTTCCAGAAAACGCCAAATGCCGTTTTCATATATTTCCGAAAGGTCTCCGGATCCGGTATATAGGACTGGGATTCGTAAAAATCTTCCACTGTATAGTTGTCATGCAGATTTTTTTCAACTTGATAATAAATAAACAGCTTCTCCCTGTCTGTTTTGCGAA
>JAFUXY010000172.1 GCA_017477005.1 Lachnospiraceae bacterium
CCGGAGAGTACGGCTTTTTCTTTGGGAAGATGCTCCAGGGTTTCTGGGAAGGTAGCGCAGATTTTTGAGGCGCCTTTCATGGCGATCCGATTGGCCAGTCCTGGTGTCATATCGGATTCATGGATCACGACCGGAATGTTGAGGGATTTGGCAGCCAAAACAACGGGAACCGATACGAAGCCTCCCTTGGAGAAAACCACATCCGGCTTTATCATGCGGATGAGCCGTCTCGCTTGCCCGTATCCTCTGACTACGCGAAATGGATCCGTAAAGTTTTGCCAGTCAAAATAACGGCGGAGCTTGCCGGAAGAGATCGGATAGTAGGGGATGCCACAATCGGCGATCAGGGTGCGTTCAATGCCTTTGTAGGTTCCGATGTAGGATATTTCGAAACCGGCGGATCGGAGAGAGGGCAGAAGAGCGATATTCGGTGTCGTGTGTCCGGCAGTGCCGCCGCCGGTCAGTATAATTTTTTTCATGGGAGAACCTTTCTTATTTTAAGGAAACGCTGATGAAAGCAAGTTTTCCCTGTGTATATTTTTGCGGAACTATGATTAAACTAGCGCTTTCTTGTAGGCCGCTAAAGCAAAAATGGGAACAGGGTTGTAAAATTCATCCTGTTTTGCGTAGATGCGCCGCCAGATACCGGTATCCACAACGACTCGTTCAAATCCGGATTCGAGCAAAAGTGTCAAATCCCAAGCAGGACGGGGCTTTTGGTACGCCGACAATTCGAGCGTGATCTCTTCGTTTTCGTCCAACAGTTCCGGGGAAAGAGACTGGTGCGCATGGTGCTTTGGAAGCGCGACCTCGGCATCCCTGGCGCTGGCGGTCACGCCGCAATAATCCGCGTCGAAATTGATCAACACGCCGCCCGGACGGAGTAGATTATACCATGAATGATAGGCGCTGTCCAAGTGCGCCATTGTCCAGGTCAGGTTTCGCGTCACAAGGACGTCGAAGCTCTCCGGTGAAAGAGAAGGGCGTTCGGCATCCATGACTTCGAAGGAGGCTTTCAATTGCTCCCGGTCTGCGAGCGTTTTGGCACGGCGGATCATTTCTTCAGAAAGATCGATGCCCAAAACGTGATGTTCTTTCGCCAAAAGCAGGGCGAAAAACCCGGTACCGGTGCCGATGTCCAGGATATCGAGAGGGGCATTCTCGGGCAGAAAATGCTGAATTTCTGCGAGCCATTTGTCCTTTTTTTCACTGTCAAATTCTCGCTGCCTCTGTAGTTCAAAAGAGGACGCGCGGCGGGTCCAATAGCTGCGGATCCTATATTTCAATTCGTCCATAAAACAGACCTTTCCGACATAGAGTATAGAAACGAACCTGCTCCGTTGATTGAATAGATACCGGTGACAGTAACTGTTCAGTCGCCTGAACAGTTATGCCGCATCGGAGGGCTTACGCCATTGAAAATCCGATGCGGCCCACTTGTTTTCATCTCTGGCACGCAGACACGCAGCAAGTGCGTGTCTCGTGATCAAATAGATACCGGTGACATCATAATATCTCCTCCATTCAACCACAAGCCCCAAGGGGGGTTATTCTATAGGAGGAGAGGTGCCGAAAAGACCGCCATATATTGCACCAAGCTGCGCAAATGGAGGGCAGGCTTGTCGCGAGGAACAACTGGAAAAAAGGAAATGCGAGAAAAATACTTCAAAAGAGAACAGAAATTTGCTATACTAATAGCTATTTAGAGAAGACATTCTTGCGGGAGGTGGCGGATGGAACCGATGGAGGAAGAAATAGAACAGAAACACACCCATGGTCATGCGCACACGACAGCGGTACTGAACCGGTTGTCTCGCGCAATTGGACATCTGGAATCCGTGAAAAGGATGGTGGAAAACGGGAGAGATTGTTCAGACGTGTTGATCCAGATTGCCGCCGTGCGGGGGGCGCTCAATTCTATCAGCCGGGTGATCTTGAAGGATCATATGGAGCATTGCATTGTACACGCAATCGAGGAAGGGGATCAGGAAGCGCTCGAGGAGCTGAATCTGGTCATTGACAAGCTACTCTGAGGCGGAGATTTTGATTGGTTAAACCGGTATTGAGGAAGGAATTCTGATTGGCAGAAAAGAAGGCTGTGAGGGATGAAAGACTATGAAAACAATCGATTTTGATTATGCGCTGCCGCCGGAGCTGATTGCGCAGGATCCGCTCGCTGCGCGCAGCGATTCGAGATTGATGGTTCTGGATCGACGGACCGGGGAGCTTTCTCATACACATTTTTTTCATATAGGGGATTATTTGCGGGAAGGCGACTGCCTGGTTCTCAACAATACCAAAGTGATCCCGGCCAGGCTTTATGGGAGGCGTGAGACCGGAGGGCAGGTGGAATTGCTGCTATTGAAACGCCAGTCTGAAGATATCTGGGAGACGTTGGTACGTCCCGGGAAAAAATGCCGCCCCGGAACGAAGCTGTTTTTCGGAGATGGCAGACTGTCGGCCAGGATATTGGAAATCGTGGAGGACGGCAATCGCAGGGTGCAGTTTTTCTATGAGGGCATATTCGAAGAAGTGCTGAATGAATTGGGAGAAATGCCGCTTCCACCGTACATTACCCATCCGCTGCAGGAGAAGGATCGCTATCAGACGGTCTATGCGAAATACGATGGTTCGGCGGCGGCGCCTACCGCCGGTCTGCATTTCACGCAAGAGCTCCTGTCTGCGCTGCGCAAAAAGGGAGTTGAAATCGCTGAAATCACGCTGCATGTCGGTCTGGGCACTTTTCGACCAGTGAAGGTTGCTGAGATCGAACAGCATCCTATGCACAGCGAATATTTTGATATACCGGAAGAGGCTGCCGCAAAAATCCAAGCGACGAAGTCTGCCGGAGGTCGCATTGTCGCAGTCGGCACCACGAGCACGAGGACGCTCGAAGCCTCCGCAAGAGAGGACGGAATCGTGCATGCGGGCAGCGGTTGGACGGACATTTTCATCTATCCCGGCTTTGCATTTCGGGTTGTGGATGGGCTGATTACCAATTTCCATCTGCCGCAGTCCACTCTGTTGATGTTGGTATCGGCCTTTGCCGGACGTGAACATGTGCTTGCGGCATATCAGGAAGCTGTGAACGAACGGTATCGTTTTTTCTCATTTGGAGATGCGATGCTGCTTATATGAGATATTTGGAGACTTCTTAATAAAGACATACTTCGGACTTTGAAACAACGGTAGTTGGGGGATTACGACAGGGAGATTTTTTATGCAAAACAAGGAAATGCCACAGAGGACAAAAAAGATTCTGCTCGGGAGCGGGATTGCGGTGCTCTGCCTGCTTCTGGCAGCGGCGGTGATTCCGGCCAAGGACAAGGCGAAGATAGAAGAGACTTCGGTTGCAGAAGAGGATGTGTATGCGGCGAAAGAACCGGCGAGTTTGCCGATTCCGTCGTTGAAGTCGATGCTTGCGGACGAGGAGGGCGGGATTACGCTGACCTGGGAGGCGGTGGAAAATGCGGCTTGGTATGAGATCCAACGGGCCGAAAAGGGGTCTGCCAAGTACAAAAATATTGCGGCAGTGAAGGTGGTTTCGTACCGGGATGCGACCGGCACGCCCGGGACGACGTATTCCTACCGGGTGCGCGCCGCTGCGCAGAACGGGAAGAGTGATTACTGCGGGGACTGGGAGAAAACCTGCCGGAAAAATCCGGAACGGATCGCCTATGTCGGGGATTCGGTCATGAGCGGATTTGAGGCGTATGGCGTCCTGTCCGAGCCAAGGGAGGCATCCTTTGCCCAGGTGAGCCGCACGATAGAGATGATCGATCAGCAGGATCTCCCGGGCATTTTGGCTTATCAGCCGGACCGGGTCTATATGATGGTGGGTACCAACGACTGTGTGGGAAATCCGGCGGACGAGCAGATGGATCCGCTGCTCGTGAGCTATTACGATATGGTGGACAAGCTGCATGCAGGGAACCCGGCGGTGGAAATCGTGGTGATGGGGATCGGGCCGACCAGGAGCGACAAGGTGACAAGCGATACCGTGGCGCGTTTCAACAACAAATTGCAAAAACTGGTGGGCGAGCGGGATTTTGCGTATTATTATGATACAGGGAAGCTGCTGCGGGATGGCGAAGGAAACTTGAGAGAGGACTATGCCGCAAGCGATGGGATTCACTGGTCGAAGGCGGCTTATGAGGCGGTTTATCCGGACCTGCATCAGTTTGTCAAACAATGGTAACAATTCAGTCATCCGAAATATAGCATCACAAGGAAGAGCAGATGAGCGGCGGAAGAGATGTTCAGCGATATCGAAAAAATCTCACAGGGAAGTACGATGGCAGTTTGAACACCAGGCTGCTGTTTATCCGGGGCATAGCCGGGGTTGCGTTGATACTTTTTGTGATCTTTCGCTTTGTGATCGGGACGTCTACTGTCTCCGGGCAGTCCATGAATCCGACCCTGAAGAACGGCCAGCACGTCTTTTTTCTGCGGATTCAACCCTCGTACAAGGTCGGAGATATTATTTCATTTCGGATGCCCTCTGGAGAGTACTATGTCAAGCGAGTGATCGCCAAGGAGGGAGATGTTGTTTCAATTGAAAGCGGCAAGGTGCGTGTCAATGGCCAGCTTTTGGACGAACCGTACGCCAACGGCGCCACGGAAACGCAGGAAGAGACGGTGGTATATCCGTACAAGGTCGGAGAAGATGCCTATTTTTGTATTGGCGATAATCGGGAACATTCGATTGATTCCCGCAGCTTTGGCGCCATTGTCAAGTACCAGATCCGGGGGCGGATCTTGGGGAATTATGGGCCGAAGGTGAAGGAGACCAAGAAGAAAAAGAAATCATAAGGAATCAAATGAGAAGGGGTTCAAGCATGGATATCCGTGAAAAAATAATGCAAATGAAGGCGATGGCGCCGAACATGGCGGCATCCTCCCATGACAAAAGAAACCAGGCGCTTTCCATAGCAAAGCAACGTTTGTTGGAGGAAAAGGAAGCAATTTTTCTGGCGAACAAGACCGATATGGAGGCAGCCGAGGCGGATGGCGCCACGGACGCATTGAAAAAAAGGCTGCGGTTTGACGAGGCCAAGCTTGCCGATGTATGCCGGGGGATTGACCGCCTGATCGAGCTGCCGGATCCGATCGGAAATATTGAGCTTTGTCGGGAGTTGGACGAGGGATTGGTGTTGAAACGCATCTGTGTCCCGATCGGCGTGCTTGGGGTGATTTTCGAAGCGCGGCCGGATGCGTTGGTGCAGATCGCGTCTCTGTGTATCAAAAGCGGCAACTGCGCAGTATTGAAGGGCGGCAGCGAGACCAAAGCGACCAATGCGATCTGGTTTTCTCTTATGGAGGAAGCGGTGGTGTCCGCGGAGCTTCCGGCGCTTGCTTTGGTACAGGCGGATTCCCACAGCGATATCGACGAGCTTTTGACCTTGGATGAGGCGGTGGATCTGATCATTCCGCGGGGGAGCAATGGTTTTGTGCGTTATATTATGGAACATACATCGATTCCGGTCATGGGGCATGCCGATGGCATCTGCCATATGTACATCGACAAGACGGCCGACCCGGGCAAGGTGATTCCCCTCGTGTTGGATGGCAAGCTTCAATATACGGCCGCCTGCAATGCGACCGAGACGCTGTTGATCGATCGGGATTATCCGGCAGAAGCGAGGGACGCGCTCTTTGACGCGCTTCGAAAGGCAAATATTACCGTTCATGGAGATGAAAAGCTTGTGGATGCGTTTGGCTTTTTGCCGCTGGGGGAAGATGGTTTTGCGCATGAATATCTGGAACCCGAGCTATCCGTTCGTTTTGTGGATGGAGTAGAGGAGGCGGTGGATCATATCAATACCTATGGTTCCCATCATACGGACGCGATTCTTTCGGAAGATCCAGACGCTTGCGATTATTTTCTGAAAATGGTCGATTCTGCGGGCGTGTATCAGAATGCCTCGACCCGCTTTTCAGACGGCTTCCGCTATGGGTTTGGCGCAGAGGTCGGGATCAGCACTGGAAAGCTGCACGCAAGGGGACCGGTGGGGCTGTTTGGACTCTGCACCTACAAATATACGCTGGTCGGAGACGGGCATATCGTCGGGGATTACGCCAGCGGGAAAGCGGCATTTCATTTCCGGGATCTGTCTTTGGTAATTCTTGCAGATAATCCTTGAAAAAAAGGCGATCTTTTTGCATATATTTTGGGTTGAAATAAAAAAAATGGATGGTATACTGATACAGCGAGACTTTAAATTTAGCATAAAGGAGAATGAGAAACCATGACATACGAAAATTTGGTAGAAGAAGTCAAGGAGGGTGCTTCTCGTGTAGAGAAAAGCAAACTCACGGATCATTTAGCGATCCAGGTCAACATTGAGGGAGAAGCGGAGGGAGCATTCTATATCGAGATTCAGCAGGGGAATATCGTCGTTGCTCCGTATGAGTATTATGACAGGGATATCCTGCTGATCTGCCAGGCGACACAGATCTTGGCTATTTTGAAGGGCGAGATGGATCCGATGAAAGCGTTGTCCGATGGACAGATCCGCGCGGAAGGAAACGTTGGCCGTTTGGGATTGTTTGCAGAGATCATCCGCAAGACGTCAGTGAGAAAAGAAGCAAAGAAGGTGGAGAAGGAAGAGCCGAAAACGGCCATGCAGAACGCAGAGAAGGAAGAGCCTAAAGTCGCACAGGCCGTGAAGAAAGAAGAGCCGAAAGCGGTAGAAAAGTCTGCGGAAAAGAAGAGCGGGAAGGATGCTTCGAAAAGCACCGCCAAGGCGACCGGCTCGAAGAAAAAATAGAGGTGTATGAATGGATAAACGGGTTTTGCTGATCGGGGATCAAAAGAGCTTCATGGTGACGGCCATTTCCAATGGCTTGGAGCGCGAGGGCTTTGAGGTGGTCCGCGTAGGAAATACAGTGCGAGAGGTCAGTCATGTGGAAGAGCCGCCCATGCTTTGGACGTTCTATCTCGACGGAAATGTGGATGAAATATCGGAAGCGTTGGTGTTCTGCAAGGATGCGATATTAGAAAAAGAAATATTTTTCTACCTTGTGGGAAATGCGGACGAGTTGGAGGCGGCTCGTTCGTATATTCCGGACGAATTGGTTCGCGCCAAGCTCGAGCGGCCTTTGAACATCCAAAAGCTGGTGGAACAGCTTCAGATTGGCGTGCATGACGGAGAGATGATCGAAGCCAAAAAACGCATTTTGATCGTGGACGACGACCCGACCATGACCCGGATGATCAAAAATTTGCTTTCTTCCAAGTACAATGTGTTTATGGCGGGGTCCGGGATGAACGCGATTACTTTTTTGGCCAGGAATACGGTGGATCTGATCTTATTGGATTATGAAATGCCGGTGGTGTCCGGTGCCAAGGTATTGGAAATGATTCGTTCCGAGGCCTCGACGGCAATGATCCCTGTCATGTTCTTGACCGGCAAATCGGACAAGCAGACGGTGATGGAGGTGCTGGCGCTCAAACCGGTGAAGTACCTGCTCAAATCGATGCAGCCGAAGGAGTGGATTCGGGAGATCGATGAATTTTTTGCAGAACAGAAAGCGGGGGCGTGAGAAGGCATGGAGATTGGCACCATTATATTTGACTTGGATCATACATTGTACAACTTCATGGATTGCCATGAAAAGGCCAATGAGGCGGTATTTGAGTACGCCCATGCCCATTTTGGGATAGAGGAGGCGGATTTTCATGAGAAGGTGGTAGAGGCCATGCGCCGTACCGAGGAAAAAATCGGGGTGATGAATGCCTCCACCCATTCAAGGACACTCCGGTATCAGACCTTTTTGGAGGATATCGGAGCGTCAGCCATTGAACATGCCTATCCAATGAGTCAGAGGTACTGGAATACCTTCTATACTTATATGGAATTGCTGCCGATTGTATCAAAGACCCTTGCGGCTATCAAAAAAAGGGGCTGCAAACTATTGATCGCCACCGATATGACCTGCGATGTGCAGCTCGAGAAGATTCGCGTGCTGGGGATCGGAGAGTATATCGATTTTTTGGTGACAAGCGAGGAAGCGGGGGCGGAGAAGCCCGATCCGCGGATACTGGATCTTTGCGTCCAAAAGGCCGGGGTGCCCAAGGAAGCCTGCGTTTTCGTAGGCGACCATCCGAAAAAGGACGTGGTCGGTCCGATGGAGTATGGGATGTCCGCGGTGTGGTGCCGCCACTTTGATCCGGAGCGTTTCATGAAAGGGTTCGGGATTGTCGTGGATGAGGAGACCAGGCAAAGGATCCGCTATCGTTTTGACAATTTCGAGAGCTGCTTCAATGAAGTGGGTGAGTTGGTAGAGTTGGGGGGACTGATATTATAATAGTCATATAGTTGTGCGGATATTTTTTCGTATACTAGAGGAGGGAAAAAGATGGGGAAATTACATACCTTGGAAAATGAACAGCTTCGTATTCGGGTCAGCACGCATGGCGCGGAGCTGGTCTCTTTGATGGACAAGGGGACGGGGCGAGAATACATGTGGTCCGGAGATGAGAAATACTGGAACCGGGTTTCGCCGGTGCTCTTTCCCCTGGTGGGGAATTACAAGGATCACAAAATTGTCTGCGAAGGCAAGGAATACGAGTCCGGACAGCACGGCTTCGCGAGGGATATGGAATTTGCGCTGGCCTCAAAGATGAACGATGAGCTGTGGTTTGTGCTCAACAGCAATGAAGAAACCTTGAAGAAATATCCCTATCGGTTCTCGTTGATGATAGGTTATCGTTTGACGGGGCGCAAGGTTCGGATCATGTGGAATGTCATGAACCATGACAACCGACAGATCTATTTTTCCATTGGCGGGCATCCGGCCTTTTTGTCGCCGATCGAGGGCGCGTCCATAGAATTTGACGTACACGGTCCGATCACGGCGGGGGTTTTGGAGGACGGTCTGCTTTCGGATCGCACCAAGTCCTTTGCCTTGGACGGCGGCAAGATGACGTTGTCGTATGAAATGTTCGACAACGATGCGCTGATTTTTGAAGAGCAGGAAATCCGCCGCGCGAAGCTGATCGACCCGGACGGAAAGGATGTACTTGAGCTGTTGTTTGATTCGCCGCTTTTGGGCATATGGTCGCCGGTCGGGAAGAGGGCACCTTTCGTATGTATCGAGCCCTGGTACGGCCGCACGGATCGCAGCAGTTTTTCCGGAGATCTGTCCGAGAGAGAGTGGGGCAATATGCTGAAGCCATCGGAGGTATTTTCGGCACATTATGATGTTATTGTATCTTGATAAGGGGGAGAGTTCATGGCTGACAAGCATACATTTGAAATCCGTGAAGGGGTTTCCATTTCCGACGAGGTAGTGGCGATAGTAGCGGGGTTGGCGGCTACAGAGGTGGATGGCGTGGAGGCGCTGTCCGGGAATATCACCAATGCGGCCATTCCAAAGACCGGCGCAAGCAAGCTCTCAAAGGGAGTGAATATTATCGCCAATCCGGACGGTTCAATTTCGGCAAAACTGTCTCTGATCATCCGTTATGGATTTGAGATTCCTACCATCTGTGGGAGGGTGCAGGAGAAGGTCAAGAGCGCAGTGGAAAATATGACCGGCATCGGCGTATCCGATGTGGATATTCGCATTGCAAGCGTAGTGATGCAGTAGAAAGAAGCATATTGTTCCGTTGATGGAACGGGGACAAGGGATTGGCTGGGCAGATTGTAGATCGGGGTTGTTTCGCATGACAAGACACGAAATCCGCGAGCAGACGTTCAAGGCGCTGTTTCAATACGAATTTTATAACGACGAGGAGGAATCGCTTCGAAAGGATCAGATGGTGTTGTTCATCGACGAGGACATCGATTTTGCGGGCAGCGAAGCGGAGCGGGATGAAATCCGGGACAACATTCTCCGCATCAGCGCTTCCATTGAAGAGATTGACGCAAAGATTGACTCAGCGTCTACGTCGTGGCCGATTCGGCGTATGAATAAGGTGGATCTGGCGATTTTGCGCCTGGCCACCTTTGAGCTTCTGTACAAGCAGCTGGACGTAGGGATCGTCGCCAATGAGGCCGTGGAGCTGGCCAAAAGCTATGGGACAGACGATTCGGGGCGTTTTGTAAACGGCATTTTGGGACAGATCGCGAGGGAATAATGAAGGCGCGGGCGTATTCGGTTGAACAGGTCAATAAATACATCCGGGGTCTGTTTGAAAACGAACCATTTTTGCAGGACATTCGTATCCGGGGGGAGATATCGAATCTCAAATATCATTCTTCAGGGCACATCTATTTTGATATCAAAGACGAATCCGGCAAGCTGTCTGCCGCTATGTTTCGAAATTATCGCAGAGGACTTTCGGTGAAGCTGCGCGACGGAGACGAGGTAATCGTCACCGGCGATATCGATGTTTATACAAAAAATGGCACCTATCAGTGTTTGGTACGGCGGATTGAGGCGACCGGCGAGGGAGACTTGTATGCCCGTTTTGAACGGCTGAAGCGGGAACTCTCCGAGATGGGAATGTTTGCGGAGGAATACAAGAAGCCCCTGCCGCCCTATGTGTTTCATTTGGGGATTGTGACGGCGCCGACCGGCGCGGCCGTGAGAGATATGATCCGTATTGCCCGGCGCAGAAATCCCGGGATCCGTATTACCCTTTATCCGGCTCTCGTGCAGGGAGAGGGCGCCGCGGAGAGCATTGCGGAGGGCATTGCCGTTTTGAA
>JAFUXY010000173.1 GCA_017477005.1 Lachnospiraceae bacterium
ATCGCCGCCACCAGTATGTCCGCCTGTTGGCACAGCCCCGGCAAATTTTCGGTATGTGAATGGGCGACAGTCACGGTAGCATTCTCCCTCAGCAGCAGCGCCGCCATCGGCTTTCCCACAATATTGCTCCGCCCCACAACGACGGCTCTTTTTCCATCCATTGGTATCTTTGAACGCTTCAGAAGCTCGATCACTCCGGCCGGTGTGCAGGACAAAAAGCCCGGCTGTCCAATCCACAGCCTGCCAACATTGGAAGGATGAAAACCATCCACATCCTTGTTTGGATGAATCGCGGCGATCACTGCGTCCTCGTCAATATGCGAAGGTAATGGAAGCTGTACGAGGATTCCATTACAGTCTTTCTTGTTGTTTAATGTATCAACTAGCTCCAAAAGCTCTTCCTGGGTGGTAGTTTCCGGAAGCTCGTAGGACAGAGATCGGATGCCCACATACTCGCAGGCCTTTTTCTTGTTTCGCACATAGACCTGCGAAGCCGGATCGTCCCCAACCAGCACCACCGCCAGAGAAATCTCAATCCCTTCTGTTTTCAGCCCTGCGACCTTGTCCTTCAGCTCATCCTTCAGCTCCTGAGAAATTCTTTTTCCGTCAATGATCATCGGCATAACAACTCTTCTCCTTGCAGCAAACGACACAATTCTTCCTTTACCCTCGAAAAAACAACATTCTCAAAACAGACCCGTGATCACACCCTCATCCGACACGTCAATGCCATAGGCGGCCGGTTGTTTGGGCAGCCCCGGCATGGTCATTATATTTCCCAACACGCAGACCACAAAGCCTGCGCCCCTCGATGGATACACCTCCCGAACCGTAATCGAAAATTGGGTGGGTCGTCCGAGCTTCGTCGCATCGTCGGACAGCGAATACTGGGTTTTGGCCATACAGACCGGGCAATCTCCCATGCCAAGTTCGGTCAGTCTCGCCAATTCCTTTTCGGCCTGCGCCGAAAACTGTACCCCGTCTGCGCCATAGATTTCTCGGGCGATCGTTTCGATCTTTTCCTTCAGCGGAAGTTCGTTCGGATACAGCGGCGCAAAATGGCTCTCGGACTCTTCGATCGTAGAAAGCACCGCCTTCGCCAGCTCGATGCCTCCCTCTCCGCCCAATTCCCACACCTTCGAAAGCGCAAAGCGACAGCCCTTGGCCTCGGCCGTCCGGCGAACAAAATCCACCTCCGCCTCGGTATCGCTCAAAAAAGCATTAAAGGCGACGACCACCGGAACACCGTATTTTTGTAAATTCTCTATATGCTTTTCCAAATTGGAAATACCGGCCTTCAAAGCCTCCAGATTTTCTGTTTGCAAGGTGGATTTTTCGACTCCGCCGTTGTATTTCAACGCACGAACTGTAGCGACCAACACCACTGCATCCGGCGAGAGCCCTGCCAACCGGCATTTGATATCAAAAAACTTTTCCGCACCCAGATCAGCACCGAACCCGGCTTCCGTGATGCAATAATCCGCCAGTGCCAGCCCGGCCTCCGTAGCCCGGATGCTGTTGCAGCCGTGTGCAATATTGGCAAAGGGACCGCCGTGTACAATCGCAGGCGTATGCTCCAAGGTCTGGATCAGATTCGGTTTGATCGCATCCACGAGCAAGGCCGCCATAGCGCCAGTCGCATGCAGATCCTCCGCCGTCACAGGGCTTCCATCGAAGCGGTAGGCGACGATGATCTGCCCCAGTCGTTTTTTGAGATCCGCCATATCCCTGGCCAGGCAGAAAATCGCCATGATCTCCGAGGCTACGGTGATCACGAAATGATCCTCGCGCACCATGCCGTCTACCTTGCTGCCGAGTCCCACCACGATATTGCGCAGCACCCGGTCATTCATATCCTCGCAGCGCTTCCAGACGATCTGTCTGGGGTCTATCCCAAGTTCATTTCCCTGCTGGATATGGTTGTCCAACAGTGCCGCCAATAGGTTGTTGGCAGAGGTAATCGCATGAAAATCTCCCGTGAAATGGAGATTCAGATCCTCCATCGGCACCACCTGCGCAAAACCGCCTCCGGCCGCGCCGCCTTTGATTCCGAAGCAAGGACCCAGCGAAGGCTCCCGCAATGCCAAAACAGCTTTTTTCCCGAGCTTTCCAAACGCCTGCCCCAGTCCAATGCTCGTTGTCGTCTTTCCTTCTCCGGCCGGGGTCGGATTGATCGCCGTCACGAGGATCAACTTCCCCTTTGGGTTCTCCTTGGCGCGTCTCAGGGCCTCTTCGGAAATCTTGGCCTTGTATTTTCCATAGCATTCAATGTCGTCCTTGGAGAGCGAAAGCAAAGAAGCAATGTCTTCGATCGGCCAAAGCGATGCCGCCTGCGCTATTTTGATATCTGACTTCATTCGTTTGCTTCCTCCTCTGCTTCTGGCGCTTTCTCCCCTGGCTCTTCCTTTTCCTGCGGGGTAATCAGCACCTTCCGTCCCATCGTTCCCTCATCCGGGCCGACAATACCGGCTTCCTCCAGTTGGTCGATGATCCTGGCCGCACGGTTGAAGCCCACCTTCAAATACCGCTGCAGCATGCTGATCGACGCTTTCTTGCGTCCGGTCAAAATCCGTACCGCCTCGTCAAAATACGCGTCCCGATCATCTTGTCGCTCCTGCGGCGCGCTGCTGGCGCTTTGGGACGTTTCTTCGATGGAGCTCATTTCGGAATCGATATTGGCATCGTATTCGACCGGTCCAACTTGGTTGCGTATAAAATCAACTACCTTTGCGACTTCCTTGTCTGAGACAAAAGCCCCCTGTACGCGCAGTGGTTTGGGCAGCCCCTGCGGATAATATAGCATATCGCCCTTTCCGAGCAGCTTTTCTGCTCCCACCATATCGAGAATGGTCCTGGAATCGACGCCGCTCGTGACGGCGAAGGCGATCCGCGAAGGCATATTCGCCTTGATCAGTCCCGTAATGACATTGACCGAAGGCCGCTGCGTCGCAATCACCAGATGGATTCCGGCGGCTCTCGCCAACTGCGCCAGTCGGCAGATGGATTCTTCGACCTCGTGGGAGGCCACCATCATCAAATCCGCTAGCTCGTCTACGATCACGACGATCTGCGGCATCTTTTCTGCCGCGACCTCCATGGTCTTGCCGTGCATCTCGTAGCAGATCTGCCCATTCAAAATCTTGGCGTTGTAGCCCTTCATATCCCGTACGCCGGTCTTGGCGAATTTGTCATAACGATCCATCATTTCTTTGACCGCCCATTGCAGAGCCCCTGCCGCCTTCTTGGGATCGGTCACAACAGGGATCAACAGATGCGGAATCCCGTTGTAGACGGACAATTCAACAACCTTTGGGTCGATCATAATGAACTTTACTTCGTCCGGCATCGCTTTGTACAGGATACTCATAATGATCGTGTTGATACAGACGGACTTTCCGGAACCGGTAGCGCCAGCAATCAGCACATGCGGCATCTTGGCAATATCGGAGATCATGATCTTTCCGCCGATATCCCGCCCGGCGGCAAAGGTAATCGGGGACTTGGCTTTCTCAAAATCCGGTGATTCCATCAGCTCCCGGAACGAAACAACGGTTGCCTCCCGATTCGGCACTTCAATACCGATGGCCGGTTTTCCGGGGATCGGCGCTTCGATACGGATATCCGCTGCCGCAAGATTCAACTTGATATCGTCAGCGAGGTTGACAATCTTTGATACCTTCACGCCCTTTTCCGGCTGCAGCTCATACCGTGTCACCGTAGGCCCACAGACTGCATCGGTAATCGTGACATTGACCCCGAAATTCGCCAACGTCTGATGCAGCTTTTCGGAGGTCTCCCGCAATTCCTGTTCGGAAGTCCCGGATTTTTGGCTTGGAACCGACAACAGGTCGATCGGCGGCAGATGATACTCCGGAATCGGCGGCTGTTCGATTATCAGGCTTTCTTCCGTTTCCGCCTCTTCAACAGCGATGGAGTCTTTCGGCATCATCTTCTCTGTCGCAGTATCAGCTACCACCACTGCTTCTTGCATTGCAACGGGGCGTTCTGTTGTCACCTCTTCGATGGTTGTAGTCTCTTTCTCAACCTCTTGCTCGAACGGTGAAACTCCTTGTATCCCCGCTTCTTCAGAGGTGGGTTCTTGTGTCAACAAGGTTTCCCGTTCTACCTCTGGCATGATTTCCGGAATATCGCCCCAAAACATATCAGATTCCGGTGCCATCTCTGGTTCCGGCAATTCAACGACCGAAGCCATGTCTGCTGTCCCTGTCTGTTCAACAGAGGGTTCTTCCCCTGTCTTGACATCCTCTCCCAAATCAACAGCACCTTCGTCAACAATCCCGGATGCGGCGAAATGGTCATCAACGGCTTTGATCAATGCTGGGATATTCTCACTGACTGGTTCTACAGCCGCCACCGCAGGTTCGTTCTCAATTTCGAAGGAATCGGATCCCGACACATCCCGAATAGTATCGTAGGCCAGGTAGCTGCCCAACGGCTCGTCCGGATCGCTCATAGGACGATAGATTTCACCCGGCTGGGCAGCGAACGTCTTCACTTCCTCCTCGACCTTCTGTCGCTCTTCAAGTGCCGACAGTGAAATCTCCTGCAAATTGTCCGATGGTTTGAATGAAACGGGTTCCTCCGCCGAACCCTCTACCGCTTTTTCAACAGGGTTTTCTATAGTTGGAACTTCATTCAACAGCTCTTCCTGTGTTGACATCCTATCGATCATTGGGTTGGATACTGCCATATGGTCTGGCACACCCTCCGTATATTGCGGCTCGATGGATCTTGTCTGCGGTTTCCAGGCTATATGAGTGACCGCTTGTTCAGTTTTGTCCTTTATTTGCTCTTTAGAAGTTTGCTCTTTAGAAACTTGTGGAGCCATATCGGCCGTGTCTAACGGTACTTCTATAGCATCTGACTTTGGTTGTTCGACCGAGCCGATCGCTGCTTCAAGCTGCTG
>JAFUXY010000174.1 GCA_017477005.1 Lachnospiraceae bacterium
CATTTCTTCACTTTTTTGATGAGGCTCACCATCTTCTGTTGTGCCATGACCACATAAGGATTCCTCGCCAATTGGGTCATATTGCTCCAGCGATGTCAGATACCTCATAAATATTTCAATTTCCCTGTCCTCATAATCATTCATAACCAGATGCAGCTTCTCCTTGTACAATCCCAGCATCTTCTCCCGTATATAATCCAGTGCCGATGGCATATTCGTTGAATGAAAATCCGAAAAGTCCAGGAATAATACAGGGCGATGGTTCAGATATAACTGCCAATCATTCCAGATGTGTGCCACCTTCGCATCCTTAAAAAACGCATATGAATCCTCATCCACATCGAAAAAATAATACAGCATTGAAAGCAGCGTTGTCTTTCCACTGCCTGCAGGCATGGCCAGGGAAACCCACCTCCTATTTTCCGTAAGCGCAAATATGTCACCGGAAATATCAACATAATCTGATCTTGTACATATTGATTTAAAATCCATCACGTATCCTCCATGTGCAATCACCTAATGCGTAATCCTATTCCCTGTACGTTTGTTTGTTCCGTATTTCATTTTTCATCCAATCATGTCACCTTGTCATGCCCTATCACCCCTTATACCAAGGATACTCTACTAAATGCACTAAAGCAAGCGATACCGGAAAATCATAATGTGACACTTTGGCAACATTTTCACGCTCAGCGATACTTCTGATATTTCGGAGTATTAGCCATTCAACAAAACCGCCAAATCTGACAGGGCATAACTCTCCCTTCAAATCCGGCGGTTCCTCATAAATGCCATACGCAATTTTACCACATTGCAGCTGTATCTTCAATTTTGAACATAATTTCTCTCCTTTCTCTTGCAAACTCCACCTTTGCTGCGTAGCAGGAGGGAACCCTCTCATCCTGCTTCGGTGCCGTGCTTCTATCTTATTTTTTTCACCACGAAGCCACCATACCCAGTATATTCTTTCCATCCTCATACCGGTATGTCACCTCGTCCATGCTCTTTTTCACTAAAAAAATGCCAAGCCCGCCGATCGGACGTTCTTCGGCAGGCAGCGTGACATCCGGATCCTCTTTTTCAAGAGGATTGTAGGGCGTGCCTACGTCCATAAAAGTAATCTCCGCCCTTGAGGTATCCCCATCCGTTTCGATCCTTATTTGGGCCTCGCCATCGCCGCTTCCATAAGCGTAGTGCGCGATATTCACGAATACTTCTTCCACGGCCAGATTGATCTTCATCTGCGCTTTCATGCCGCAGCCAGCCTCTTCAAGCTCCTTGTCAATAAAGGAAAGAAGATCGTCCAGTTTTTCTACTTTTGCTTCAAGAATGATTTCCTTCATGCCGTCCCTCCATCCTCTGCATTGTCATCCGCGCCAGCTCCGTAGAACTGAAATCCCAGCATCGTGATGTCGTCAAACTGGGGTGCGTCCTTGACGAAACGATCAATTTCCATGCGAACGTTTTTCAGCAGCGCCTCTACCCCGGCGTCCGGCTCCTTGTTCAGCGCCGCAATCAGGCGGTCATTCCCAAACAGCTCATCGTTGGCATCGGTCGCCTCCGATACGCCATCGGTATATTCATAAACCGTATCCCCGGGCAGAAGCTGAAATTCGTGCTCCCGGAATCGAATGCCCTCCATCGTCGCCACGGCGGGAGAATGACGGTATGTGATCAGCTCAAAGCTTCCATCCTTGTGCCTTAAAGCCGGATGCTCGTGCCCCGCGTTGGCCGCCATGCCCTTTCCGGTGGAAAGCTGCACGATCGCCAACCAGACCGTAACAAACAATTCCGCCTCATTTCCTTCACAGAGCTGGTTGTTGACATCGGTCAGAATCTCTGCGGGACTGCCGCCCATCAGCGTCCTGTTTTTAATCAGCGTCTTTGCGATCACCATAAACAGAGCCGCCGGTACTCCCTTGCCGGACACATCCGCAACCACGAGGGCGATATGGTCGTCATCCACCATGAAGAAATCATAGAAGTCGCCGCCCACTTCCTTGGCCGGATCCATGGTGGCATAAAGATCGAATTCTTTGCGCTCCGGAAATGGCGGAAAAATCCGCGGCAGCATATCCGCCTGGATCTGAGTCGCCACAGAAAGCTCCGTGCTGATCCGCTCTTTTTCCATCGTCACATGCCGGAGGTTCTCCATGTATTCCTTCAGCTCCGTGATCATGTTGGCAAACTGATCCGACAGACTTTTGATCTCGTCATTCCCTTGCTCGGAATCCCGGATCACGCCTGCCAGCGACTCGTCCTTTGACTCGGCATAGCGGACGATATTCTTCTCCAAATTGACGATGCGGTACAGGAAAATTTTCCGAAGCAGGCTGACCATGATCAGTATGCTGACCAAAAGCACAGCAGCCAATCCCGCGCTTTGATACAGTACGTTTTTGATGATCGTGTTGTTTACTTTTTTGACGGAAATATCCGCGCAGACCAGCCCCACTTCATTGTTGTTGATCCAGACCGGGGAATAGTACGCATAGGTGAAGCCGTATTCATTGTCAAAGACATCAAAGCCGGACGGATTCTTTCCGGAATGCCACGCCTCCCACATCATTTTATACTTCCCGGGATCCTCCGCTCCGGAAAAACCAAGTACGAACTCTTCCTCTCCGTTGACTTCCTGCGTTTCCGGTATCGGATCGATAAAATAGACGACATTCGGTTCGGAATCCGGATAAATAAAATACGTATATGCCAAATCAAACGAATCTGTGGCCTGACCGAAAACCGTCCTCCAATAGACCAGCCTGTATTCCGCATACGCCGCCTGCAGTTCCTCATCCATCTCTGAAAAATGGATGTCCACGCCATAGGTCTTGTTTGGATACCTTTCGGCGAAGCGCTTCTGGAACGCCTGGAAATACGATTGGTACCTGCCATCGGAATCCGCTGTGATATGCATCTTGTCATAGTGCTTGTCATAGTAATGCAAAACGTCCACGAAATCTTCGCCTTCATCCACGATCAAATCGTTTAATTGGTCGGTAATATTTTTCAGAGTGGTTTCGCATTCACGATGATAGAGATTTGTCTGGATCACGTAGGTCAGTATTCCACTGACCAGCATAGCCACCACCCCAAAGATAGCGAACATGGCAATAAATTTCGTGATCAGACTGACTTTTTTTGACGGATTATTTTTCATGTTGATCTCCTAACCATTTCCGAAGCTGCTTCGCAAGCGTTTTTTTGTATTTTGTCAAAAAGACCAGGTGCTCTTTGCCATCCTGTCCCAGCATGAAAGCCTCTCCTTTGTTTTCCGTAAAATCCTCCCAAAGATCCTTTTCGGCCGGAACAATTTCCGCCGTGCCCGTCTGCCCCTCCTCCGGCAAAAGAACCGAATCGATCCGCGCCTTTATGCGCCCTTTGGTCACCAGAGGGTGCGCGGTATTGCTCGAATACACGAGATAGGTTTCATAAAGGGCGTGGAGTATGGCATCCTCTGCCGTCTCCCCATGCCTTTTTTGCATCCGCAAAAGACATTCTCTGATGGAAAGGCCGTCCCGGTCTCCGGTCTCGGCTGCTTTCCTTTGTCCAAAGAAAATGGTCTCGACTACCGCCAGCCGCTTGGCCTCGTTTTCCGGCTTGTAACAGGGCAGCTCCTCTTTGCGAAACGGCGCCGCTTCGAGCATCAGCAACCTGCCCGGTGGTTTCCCAAGAGCCTCCAGCCTCTGCGCCAGCGCATGCGCCGCCGTGCCTCCCTGCGAATACCCGACCAGAATATCCCCTGCCTGAAAGACCGGCGCCATCGCTTCCATATAGTGGTCAAGATTCGCATCCCAAAGGTCTTGTCGCAGTATATCATATTTCTCCAATTCTTCAAGCGAAAGCGCTCCAAACCGCTGAAACTTCTCATCCGCAAGCCCAAAGATACGCCCCGGATACTCCAGTGTCCGAAACAGCCCCAGGTAGCACATCGCCATCCCGCCTGACGGCGGTACGCAGAAAATCTGCGGCGCATCCCCGGCACCATTCTGTAGTAGCAGACAGCCCTCCGCTTCCCTGTACTGATTCCTAAGGAAAGCCCCCAGGCTCCCGGGCGTCGGATGGCTGACCAGATCAGCAATCCGTAGCTTGGGATGGTTCAGCCCGGACAAAAGCCTCATCAAATCCAGGGAAGTCCCTCCCAGATCCAAAAACGAGTCGTTCCTGCCCACTTTTGGGGCGCCGAGAATCCTTGCAAACAAGCCTGCAATCCTCTCTTCGGTTTCATTTTTTGGTTTTTCATATACCTCGTCTGCCAAAAACTCAGGCGCCGGAAGCCTTCCCACGTCAACCTTTCCGCTGAAATTCAATGGGATTTCCTCCAGCCGAATGATACTTGCGGGAACCATATACGCGGGAAGCTGTTTCCTCAAATACTCCAAAAGAGCCCCCGTTTCCATATCTGCTTCGCCCGTCACATAGGAGACAAGATACGCCTCCCTTCCATCCTCCTTGCGGGAAACGGTTGCGGACTCTTTGACGCCCGGAAAGCCCAAGATAGCGCTGTCGATCTCGCCCGGCTCGATGCGGAACCCCCGAATCTTTACCTGCGAATCCTTTCTGCCCCGAAACAGAATCTGTCCATCCGGATCGATTACTGCCAGGTCTCCCGTGCGGTAGATGCGCCCGTCCGAAAACGGATTCGGCTGAAAGTGCTCTTCTGTCAGCTTCGGCTGGTTGTGATACCCTCTTGCCAATCCATTTCCGCCAATGCAGAGCTCTCCTTGCTGTCCGATCCCGCAGAGCTGACCTTGCTGCATGATATAAACGCGCTTATTGATGTAGGGCGTGCCTATGGGCACGGGTTTCCTCTCGCCTGTTTCGTAGGTATGTGAAATGGCATGCAAGGTCGCCTCTGTCGGACCGTAGTCATTGACCAGCAGCGCGGTATGCGCCGCCCATTTTTCAAAAAGGGCAGGATCCGCCTCATCCCCTCCAATACTCATTACCCGAATACCGTCAAAATCCAACGGATCAAGCGTCCGCAGCAGCGCATTGGTCGCGCCGATGAAGGATACCTTGTGATCCTTGCAGTAATCGCCGATTTCCTTTGACGATCCCATCCTCTCTTTTGGCATAATGCAGACCGCGCCGCCCTGTGCCAGCGGCGTAAAAATCTGCTGGACGGAAGCGTCAAAAACGAAGTTTGACATGAGAAGCACCACATCGTCCACAAGGTTCCCGAAACGCGCTTCATGGGCAAAGATCATATCGGCCAAAGCCCTGTGCTCAATCTCGACGCCCTTTGGCCTCCCGGTCGTTCCCGAGGTGTAGATCATATAGGCCAGACGATTCCAAAGCTCCGTTCCCCGGAAAAATCCGCAGCCGCCCTTGGCCTCTTCGGAATCCATGCCGCCAGCAAACGCCCCTGATCCCGGCGCGGCAATTCCTGTATCGCCGGTGTCCCCGATCATCGGTACGGAAATGACAGGGATATCCAATTCCTCAAAAACGGCCAGCGCCTGTGGTCTTTCTTCCTTCACATAATAAAGCACTGCCTCCGGGGCGCTGTCCCTTAAAATATACCGGATCCGCTCCCGGGGATATTCCGGATCCAGCGGCACATAACAGGCTCCGGCCAACATCGTCCCAATCAGGGAGATGACCAGTTCAAAGCTCCTGTCCGCCATGACAGCCACGAACCGTTCCCCGCCAAACCCGATTGTTTCAGCAAGCCGACAGGCCGCTTCCCAGACCTCCCCATAGCTCATCGACCTTTCCTCCAGCAAAAGCGCTGTTTTGTCCGGATCCCGTTTCACCTTATCCCAAAACTGTTCCGGGAATGACTGCACCGGAAACGCCTTTTTGGTTCCGGCCATACGCTCCAGCGTCTGCTCCCTCTCTTTTCGCGTCGTCCGCTCCAGGGAGGCGATATCCACAGAATCATCCGCCAGACATTGCTCTGCCAAATACACCAAGCGCTCTAGCATCTGCCGTACATAAGAGCGGGGATACTTCCCTGTGTCAAATAATACTGTCAACGAGAATCCATTGGATTCCTCCACGCAAAAGGTGATGGCGTAATCCACCTCTTCGTGGATTCCTTCGATACGATAGCCCGCATCTCCCTCCTCTGAAGGATAGTTTTCATACACATACAACGCCTTTATCCATGCGGTTCCAAGGCCTGTCGCGGCGCCGATTTCACTGAGGTTGGCCGCCTCATAGGGCTGCTGAGACAGATAGTCTGCCTGACGCCCCTGCATTAGCTGCTTCACGGTCGTTTTTTCCTCCAACCGCACGCAGACGGGAATCGTATGAATAAACATGCCAACCGCTGATTCGAGGCCGACAAGCTCCGTATTTCTGCCGGAAACCGTTTCACCGAACAGAACGGTATCCACTCCGCCTTCAAATCCCAAAAGGATTCCCCACAAGACGCCGAAAAAGCTTGCGCAGGTAATATGATTCCTTGCCGCATACGCCCGGATCTGCTGCTCCAGCTCTCCTGAAATTTGGAAGCGTTCGGCCTGTGAGCCGTGCTCCTGCCCTTCCCAGTCTGCAAAGACGGTTGGCTCTGCGCCCACTTCCACTCCCTGTAAATAGTTCTTCCATCCCAGGAGTATTTTTTCGCGGTTGCGCCGGCCATACAGCCGCAAGTAATCCGCAAAGGAGCATCCCTCCTCCGCTTCCCGCAATACCGCCTCATAAAGCGTCTTTTCGTTGGCGCCGTCGCAAAACGCTGTATAATAACGCATCAGATCCCGCACCACCAGTGGAAAGCTCCAGCCATCTATGATCATGTGGTGCATCGAGATCAAAAGCTCTGTCTCATCCTCCTTGGATTGACAGAGGGTGGTCCGCAGCAATGGATCGTCCGTCAAAGAAAACCCTCTCCTGCTGTCCGCTTCCACGACCTCAGAAAAGGCCTGATCCGATGCGTCCACAAATTCCGGCATCCGCTCACGCAGGATCACCTGCCGGGGTTCTTCCAAGTCTTCATAGAGAAATGCGAGCCGGAGCGCGTCATAGCGCATGGACAAAAGCCTCAACGCCGTCTGCCATAGATCCTGTCTCAGCTTTCCAC
>JAFUXY010000175.1 GCA_017477005.1 Lachnospiraceae bacterium
TCGAACCGATACGTTCCGTCTGACAAATTGGCGCCTGTCAGCGGAAGCAGCGTTTCCCGTACCTCCATCGGACGATCTCTGTCCTTGAGAAACGACTGAATCTGCCTGTCGTATTTCCGATAAAAGTCGCCTTCCCGGCCCACCAGAACCAGATCCTTCAGATAGTCGAACAATGCCTCCATCCCTCTCAAAGAACTGTCAAACAAGACGACAATATGCTTGTATCCGAGCTCGCATAAGGACGAGAAAAACCGCCGCCATCGTCTGCCGTCAATCGATACCAATTCTTGAAAATAACGCACCGGCGACAGATAGGCGAAATTTTCATAATACGAAATACATCCCATCAATTCGTCCCTCGTCACGGTATTGCTCTCCAAAAGATACAAATAATCCGTCACATTCTTTTTTCCCATTCCTGGCATCATATCTCCCATCAAAGAGTTTTCCTCCAGATCCACAAACAGCAAACCATCCTCCGGGTTTTCATCTTTCTTTTGCTTGCAATACGCAAGGGCAAACAACAGCTGCAGTTCATGCCGGATCGGAGAATAAATGCCTGTCCAGGATACATCTCCCATCTTTGCGATATCCTCGTCGCTCAAATTGTGGCTGTAATACTGCTGCATCTTGGCCAAAAAGCCCTTCATCTGCTGAAACTTGTACAATACCGTATGCTCTCCTCCGGTTTCGTTGATATCGCCGGTGAGCACAAAGATCTTTCCGAACCGGGACAGATCTTCTCCTCTTTCTTCCAAATTCTGCAAAAATGCCTTGCCCAAAAGCGCTACATCATAGATTCCGTTTTCGGTCTGGAATTTCTCAATCGAACTATAGCTCGACAGTTCCATCCTGCGCCCGGATGAAATGATGTAGGCGCACAACGCCCGCAGATAAGCGCTGTCTGTGTCGCAAATGATAATTTTCTGCTTCCTCATAAAACTCCTCCTTGCGTCAAAACAATCAGATATGCTGCCAAAATGCATACCGTATAATGGATATAGCGTTCAAATTTCGTGTGGAATACTCTAGTGTAGATCAGACGCAGAGCGATAATTCCCGCTCCCACGTACAGTGACAGAATCATGATCTGTGTCAGAATTGAGAAATGATAAAACACGGATAACACAGAAAACAGTTTGATATCTCCTGCTCCGAGTCCCTTGATCAGAAACAAAGGGTACAAGAGCAGAATTGGCCAAAATACGTCCCACAAGGCCGACAGGACATCTGGTGGTGAATGAACGCGGCAGACAAATCCTGCCACATACCCCACGAGAATCAATCCGTTAGGCACCTTTTCTGTTTTTAAGTCAGACAACATTGCCGATCCCAAGAGGATCAGAACCATTATTTCGATTCGAGCTTCCATACCCCGCATTATAGACAGGATCCGCGCGTTAAGCAATCGACGTTTCATGAGAATGAAATCTTTGTGCAAATTGCTGAAATTATTATTTTATGAATGTTGCACATTATATATTCCTCAATTATAGATATTTTATACAGAAAATCGAACATATTCCCCGTAAAAAGACTGTTTTCGCTCCCTGATTATTTCTGACAAATTATTTTCATTGTGCAAATCAACAAGAACATACGTTCTTGTCTGAAGCACGAATTGAATCGTATTTCCATAGAGCTACCGTCCTCATGAAAAAAGGGATGCAGCGAACTCCACTGCATCCCCAAAAGATTATCTGTATTTTGTTTTCCTTATGCGTAAAATCCTCGATTCACGCCCCCGATCGAGACCTCATTGAGACTATCCCGTCCATAGGTATAGCCCGCCACAACGGTCTCTGCGTTTTGCATCTGCTGGCTGCTCTCATCGGCCTTCGCCACCTCGATGAACGCCTCCCGCAGCTCCAACATCACTGCGGCCGCCTCATCAAGCGGAGCAGCTTTTTTCTGATACAGGCTCTTCGCCAGGCATCTTTGCACATAATCATAGAGCGGATATAGCTTGTTTGCAATATCATACGTGAAATCCAACGCATCCACCAGATGGGCCACACAGTCCTTCATATGCTGTACCGCCGTCCCAAACCCCTCAGTGTCATTTTTCCTCAACGCAAGCTTCGCATCGTCTTCATAGGCAAGATAGATGTCATATACGACAACGATAATATCGCTCTTGTTCCCCTGCGAAATCCTTCTGGTGAAATAGGTTCTATCTTCTCTTGTCATAAGCTATCTCTTCCTTCACTGAAGCAGTTGCAGGGCTGTCTGAGGCAGTTCATTGGCCTGCGAAAGCGCCGAAGTAGCCGCTTGCTGCAGAACGCTGTACTTGGTATATTCGGTCATTTCTTTGGCGATATCCGCATCCTTGATCCTGGAAATTGCCTGGTTCATATTTTCGCTCGTCTGATCAAGACTTGCGACCGCGTGCTCGAGCCGATTGGTATAGGCGCCGATGTTGGATAGGGTCGCCGTCACTTTCGCCAATATCTCGTCCAACTCTTCCAATGCCCTTGTCGCGCCTCTCTGCGAAAGCACACTGACCTGATCAAGATACAGAGCCTCTACGCCGATCGAATCAATACGCACCCGCATCTGCTGCCCCTCGTTGGCGCCGATCTGCAGGTTCATAGGACCAACGTCCGTGATCTCCATTTCGACAGGCATCGCATCGGCCTTTTTGAGCGCTTCATTGATCTTTTCTACCTCCTCATCGATTTCTATGAGGCGTTCCTCCTTTTCGATAGCCTTGAGCTTTGCGTTCTGTACATCGATCAACGGCTGAAGCGTATCCGCTGAGTCTCCAGATGTGTCCACGCCGGTAAGATCTGCTTCCAATTCTGCAATACTCGTGTTCAACGCCGCTATCTGCGTCGCAATAGTTTGCTTTTCAGCATCATCTGTCGAAGCATCGTATTTCGCCTGTAGTTCATTCCTTGTCGCCTTACTCTCTACCAAAGACAAGCGTTTATTCAGTTGCTCCAACTCGGAATTCGCAGTTGTCTTTTCCGCTTCCAAAGCCGTCTCCCGATCTGGCTGACCATCTACCGCTGCCAGCACATCGATCCACGCCTGGGTCAGTGCCAGAGAATCTTCGAGCTCCTCCTTCTCCTCTGTTTTATCATCGATCATCTTTTGATACGCCGCAATCTGCGTATCGCAATCGGTAATCTCGGACTCCTTTTCCGCGATCTTGGCTTCCACCTTCGCGACCTTGTCGTCCACGCCGTCCAGCTCCTGCTGCTTGCTCTCGATCAGTTTTTTCACTGTATTGATCGTACCCTGATAGGTGATCGTCTGTTGAGCTCCGTTATCATCCGTATAGGTATAGGTAATTTGAAAATTACCCTTTTCATATTGCGTAATTTCACTTTTTTTATCCGAAATATCCGTCAGAAGGGTCGACTGTTGTGCCAAAATCTGTGCCTTTTCCTCCCAAGTTTTATTCGGATCGGCATACTCTTTAGACAAATCCGAGTACTGCTTCTGCAATGCACTCAACTCGTCATTCAAGGTATTCCAGCCATTCACTTTGTCTGTCCAGTAAGTGATCTCATCCGCCAACGTGGTCTTGCTGGCCTCCAGCGCCGTAATATCCGCCTGAAGCGCAGTGATCTCTGTATTCAGAGTATCTTTTTTCGCGTTTTCCTCGGTGATCTTCTCATTCAGCGAGGTAATTTCCTTTTCGATGTCCTCTATTTTCTTTGTCAGCGTCGCCTTTGTCTCATCGAGCGTCTCCTTCTCCTTTTCAATGCTCTCCTTCTCCATGTTCAGAGACGCCCTCTCCCGCTTGGCCTCGACCACTGACAGCGTCTTCTTCGTGGTCGTTGTCGTACCATCCTCATTCGTGACTGTGATCGTCTTTTCATAGGTCGTCGCCTTGTTGTTGTACTCCTCGACCTTCTTCTCATCGATCAGAAAATCCATCTTGAAGCCACCCACATCCGTGATCTGAATCCGCCGCCCATCTACTGAACGGGTGGCAGAGCCACCAGATTCTTTTGTAATAGAAGTATAGGTAGCCTGAATCCCGAAATCGGACCCCGTCTTGTCCAAGGTCATTGAAGCGTTTTCGCCCGGGATCGTCTTGACATAGGAATAGTTCTCATTTGTCGCATTTCTCTCCTCGTCCCATTCCAGCTGAAAAAAGGTCTTGAGTCCGGCGCTCATCTGTATATCGAGGCTGGCTTCTGCCCCATAGCCGATCGACTCAAAGATTACATTGTTCACGGACACCTTTGTGTCGCCATTGCTGTCCGTAATAAATTCGCTATAATCCGAAATCTTCGATTCACCCAGCTCCGCCGCAGAACGAATCAACCGATAATATTCCTCACCTGTCAGACCGCCCGGCAGGACGATCTCAGTTCCATTGATACTTAGATAATGCTCTTCGCCCGATGCCTCATCCGAACGCATATACTCCGCAAAAGCATCCCAGCTCTTGTCCGTCTGAAGGATCGCCGAAATCGGCATCTCCGTGATGTCAAAGTCATACGTCCCCGACGGCACCTCATTGGAAATCGCCACCCTCTGGATTCCTTCTGTGTAGACACGATTGTCCAAAGAGCCGTCCAGCAGCTTTTTGGTATTGAACTCCGTGGTCTCGGAAATCCGCTGTACTTCTTCCGTCAACGCCGTCACCTCGGCCTGAATCGCCACCCGGTCGCTGTCAGAATTGACACCATTGGCCGCCTGCACCGAAAGCTCCCGCATCCGCTGCACCATCGCCGTCACTTCGCTCAATGCGCCGTCTGCCGTCTCCAAAACGCTCATTCCGTCAGACGCGTTCTGAGAAGCGCGATCCAGCCCGCGAATCTGCGCCCGCATCTTGTTGCTGATCGCCATACCGGACGGATCGTCCCCGGCATGGTTTAATTTGTAGCCGGACGAAAGCTTCTCCATATGAATAGCCAGATGCCCTTCATTGCGAAGCAGATGCTTGTTTGAAACCACTGCGGAAATATTGTTGTTGATTTTCATACTGCGTTCTCCTTTTTTGAATCAAGCATCCGTGCGTTGTATCTATCCGACATCCTTGTCCCAACAACTGAAATCCTTCTAAAGAATATATCGTCAAATTAGGAAAAAATATTAGCCTTCGCCCCCCAGACGACCCAAACTATCTATGAAACGCCGGGCAATTCCGTACAGTACCCTGGTCTGCACCTCGGGACGCTCCCCATCTGTCCTTGGTTCAAAATCGGTCTGTGCTTCATCAAATATTCGGTTGGCATCCGCCCGTGCATCTAAATCAAAAGACAACGACACCTCCCGTCCACTGACCTCTGCGATGGATGCTGCAATCTCTTCCATCCGTTCTTCCAACCGCTGCCTCGTAGCAGAAATACTTGTGGTAATCCGACCATACACCCCATCCGCCTCGCACCGAAATGTTGCGTCCACCACACCGGTATTCTCCATATCAAAAGAGAGCCGCACCTGTCCCCGCTCCTCCTCATCGGCACGAATGATTCGCAACGAGAGATTGCCGACCGAATCCTCCACCACAATCGGCATCGAGTAGGTCTCTGTCCGCCTGGCGATCTGCCCCAGGCTTTTGATCTGTTTGATCGTAATCTGCATACCCCGCACGTCAATCGTCCCCACCGGCTGTTCCACGATCATATTTCTCATCACGTTCTCGGCGACCTCCTGCAGATGCTGCTGCGCCTTTGCCATTTCCTCCGGCGTACGCACCGACTCGCCGAATTCCCGAATCAGATCCTCCATCACATCCGACAATCCGACTTCGCCCTCGGCGACACCGTCTGCCTCGGTCCCAAACACCCTGCGGTCATTGTCTTTGAACAGTCTGCGATACATATCGTTTCGATTGGCAAGCATCTGTGAAAAGGCCTCCAGATTCGCCGGAGTTTGCGCCAGATCGAACCGGGACAAGAAATCGTACACGCTTTCTTCCGCTTTCACCGCCTCCCGCATGTCCTGTACAAGCACTCTGTTGTACTCCTTCGCCATCCGTTCTTCCTCGGGGTTTTCTGGCATTTCCTCCAAAACCTCTGCAAACCGGTCGGGAGACATCTGCTGCCAATCCGCTTCCTCGCCCACCTGCTGAAACCGCTGCGGTGTCAAAAGTTCCCCGGCATCCCTCATCCGCTCCGTCTGAAATGCCATTTCAATCTGATCGGTAATCGAAAGGGAGGTTCGCTCGATTTCACCAAATCCGGACTGATCGTCTATGGTATATTCCCTGTTTTGCGCTTTCCTCGTACGAAGCGCCATCATCAGATTGCCCAACGTAATCTCGGCTCCCTGCGCCAAAAGCTGACCGATCAATGCCCCATCCGTCTTCTCTACCTGATAAATCAGACGATGCAGACCGATAAACGCCTCCCTTTCCTCCTCGGAAAGCGCGCCCGTCTGCTCCGCTTTGAATAAAAACTCCGCAAACCTTCCCTCATCCGATTCGCTTCCGGATTCCGCTTTGATCGCATCTACCTTTTTATTCAATTCTTCGAGCGACAGATGGAGCGGATTTTCCCCTTGCTGTATCAGCTTCGCAATGGCTCCGGGCGTTAGATTCTTAAAGGTACGCTGCACCAGTGCATCGTTTGCTTTCACAGCGGCAATGGACTCCACAGAAATTTCCTGTTCGTTATAACCCAAAATACGCACCGCGCGTCGGTTCGCCGCCGTTGTCTCAAGATGCAGATCCTCCAAAATAGGATCGATATTGGAGAACGCCTTCGCCCTGGAATCTCCCAAATCCCTGCGAATCTGAGTCCTCATCGTTTCATAGCGTTCATCTGCTTGCTTGTACACCGCAGCTATCTCTCTGCCAGCAGTATGGAGCTCCGAAATTGTCGCATTTGTTAGGCGAGGCACCTGCCCCAAAAGCGCCGCAGGCATCTGTGAAAGCTCTTCCACCTCTCGGTTTGTTGTTTCAAACAGATCGATCCTCGAAAACAGCTCCTCCTCCGACACAGCCTGTCCAGGTTCCACGAGCTGTGTTTTGTAAAAGCTCTGTTCTAAATCCTTGAGCCTGTCAACCACATCCGACAATTCCTGGATGTCAATGGAAATTCCCTGTTTGAGCAAGGCCAGATTGGCCTGCGCCGACATCACAAGCCTGGCCTCCTGCAAAATCCTTTGCGCCCGTACCTCTGCCAACGAGCTAGACGGCATTGCCGTTTCCTTTCCTGCCTTTACCGGCTCTTCGGCGGACTCTGTCTCTACCATTTCCACCTTCACCGGCTCTTCGGGTGACTCTGTCTCCGCTTCTACCTGATCCGATTTGGCGGATTCTAGCGGCCGAAGCCCCCTCTCTTCACGCAGCATTTCTCTCCGCAGATTGTCAATGCTGATACGATCCCCGCGCTCTGCGACCCTGGCCACCTGTTCTTCCGACACCTGCACAAGCACATCGGCTGCGTCCTTCGCCTGATCCTCCAGAGAAAAACCGGCGACCACATAGGCCTCTTGCGGCCGCTTTCCTTCTTCAACAGAATGCACGATCGCCGAAAGAGCCAAATCCTCATCGAGATACAGTTCCCTGGTCTGAAGCTCATTCAAATAAGACAGATTCTCAGCAGTAATCGGCAGATTTTTTTCGAGCATCCACTGGGTATTCTCCCGCTGTCTGTCGTCTAAAGGCAGATCCACCGTATCCAGCAGCTTCTCCACCTGAGGCATCAACGCCTCGATCGTCTCTTCTTCGACAGGCATCTCAAAAGAACCAACACTCCCCTGGCTGAACGTCCCTTGATAGACATGTTCAATCGTAGGCTCCAGCTCATTCTTCAATAAATATTCCATCGCGGCCGGAGCCAGCTCTTCCTTTTGCCCCAATTCGCTGAACTTCTGCAGCGCCTGCACGCCGTCGGAAAGGATATCCTCTTCCAGCGGAAGCGCCGCCTTTTCCAACGCAGAGGAAAGCATCGCTTTCATCCTCTCGCTTCCCCCGGTCATTGCGGCAATTTCTTCGTCAGAGAGCCCTCCCATCGCAGAAATATCCTTGCCGCCCATAGCCAAATGCTTCTTGATCTTGTCAAGGACAGTAATAATCTCATTGGATTCCATATCCTCTACGTCAAACCCCTGCTCTTTGGCTTCTGAAAAAACCTCTGTAGAAAA
>JAFUXY010000176.1 GCA_017477005.1 Lachnospiraceae bacterium
GATCCCTGTAATGCACCTCTCAACCACCTCCAAGCAGACTGCGAACCATTTTCTGCGGATCTATGACTTCAAAATCTCCCGGTACTTCCTGACCGGTCGTCACATAGGATAGCGGTTTATCCGCATAGAGTTTGATATTCAGGATATTTCCATATATTTTCGTCTCGTCTAATTTCGTAAAAAGCAAATCAAAATCTGTAAAACTGCTGTAGACATCGACAATTTCTTTCAGATCCCGGTACTTTGTCGTAGCGGACAAGACCAGATACACCTGTTTGTCGTAGCGATCCTTCAAGGAATCCAAAAAATGCTTGATACTCGAACGCTGTTCCCTGTTTCGATGGGAAAAGCCCGTCGTGTCTACCAAGATCAGATCATAATGCGAATATTTCTCGGCTATTTTCTGATTGATATCGTCCCCGCCTTCAATATACAACACTACCACATCGATCTGCATCAGATCGCCATAATCCGTAATCTGCTTTTCCGCCGCGATCCGGTAAGTATCCGCTGTGAACAGCGCCACCTTTTTTTTCTTATAAATGCGAAAATCCGCCGCCAGCTTTGCAATCGTCGTCGTCTTTCCAACGCCGGTAGGTCCCACAAAGAATACCACCTTCGGCTTGCGCTCTTCAAAGGTAATCAGCTTGGACCGGCCAAATTTCAGCACCAGTTTTTGATACACGAGCCCCAGAGCCGTCTCGATTGATACCGCATTCAGCGCCGCCGGATCAAGCTCTGCCATCACCTGGTTGATATATCTTTCATCTACCTCATGGTCTAACAAAACCTTATAAATCGCCCGCACAATATTGGATTTGGGTTCCACCACAGGCTCTTCCTCCCCGCGTGGCTCCTCCTCGACCGTATCCGTTGAAAACGCATTTTCACTCGGCGCTGCCGTCTGCTCAGCCGGGCTATGGGTGTTTGGACTATTCTGCCGTCTCCGATTTTGTCTGGCCGATGGATTTCTCGTATATTCCACGGACTGCACCGGATCATTGTAATGCACCAACGAGGCCCTTCTATTGTAAGTCGTCGCCGACAAAGGGGATTCCTTTGTCTCGGCCGCATTCGTCTGCGAGATCACCTGCTCTACCTCCCGAAAGGTAGAACGGAACTCCTCGGCCGACAAGCCGATCTGCGGATCCACCGTCTTTTTTTCCCTTGCCAATGTTTGCAAAGCCGACATCGCAGACATAGGAGTTGGCACAATTTCCTCCGGCACCGGTATCTCTACTTTGTCGTCCGCCACCGCATCAAAACGCCCTGTTTGCGGTGGGTTTTGCGGCATATTCGGCAGATTATTTTGCGGCATCCCTTGCGGGCTATTATCCAAAATCTGCTGCGGATTGCTGTCCGGAATACTTTGTGGTATATTTGGCGGAATTGTTTGTGGCATAGACTGAGGCATATTTTGCTCCGCCGTTTCAAACACCTCCTTGTAATTCGGCAATGCGACATCATCCTCTACCCCGGCGGTCACGATGTAGGTAGAGCCAAGCAAACCCAGCTTCCGCTTGGTGTACATAATGACAACATCTTCCCCAAGCTCTCGTCTGGCTTCTTCTATCGCCTGTTCTCTTGTTTTTCCAGTGTATTGTTTTGTCTTCATGCCTTATTGTGATATGCCGTTATGCAGTAACCATACCCACGGACTCCAGCTCAATTCCAGGCTCGATTTCATTGTAAGAAACCACAATCAAATCTTCGAAATAATCGTCGGACATTCTCTTGAAATACATTCGCACAATCGGGGAACATACGACGATCGGATTCCGTCCCAATTCTTCGAGTTTGTTCACTTCTTCCCTGGTGGATTCCATAATCAGCCGAATGCGTTCCGGATCCATCGAAAGATAGGCGCCCTGTTCGGTTTGCTTGACGTTCTGCATGATCTCCTGTTCGATCTTGGGATCCACCGTCACAATGCTGTTCTTCATCCCCTCGCCGCTGGTAAAGTAGCGTCCGGAGATCGCGCGCCGCAGCCCTTGCCGGACATATTCGGTCAAGACATCGGTGTCTCTCGTCGTCTGGGCATGATCGGCAAGTATTTCAAAAATAGACAGCAAATCCCGGATGGAAATCCCTTCGGACAACAGATTTTGCAAAACCTTCTGTATATCTCCCAAGCTCATCATAGCCGGTGTCAGTTCGTCTACAAGGACAGGGTTCGTCTCTTTCAGGTTGTTGATCAAATTCTGTACATCCTGTCTGGTCAAAAGCTCGGCGATATGCGCGCGCACCACCTCTGTCAAATGCGTCGCAATGATCGACGGAGGATCCACCACCGTATAGCCCATACTTTCGGCCCTCTCCCTCTGCGCCTCTGTAATCCAAAGCGCCGGCAGATGGAAAGACGGATCCTCGGTAGGAATACCGGTGATCTCCTCCTCCACGTAGCCGGGGTTCATCGCCATATAATGATCGAACATGATCTCGCCTTCCGTCACCTGAATCCCCTTGATCTTGATAATATACTGGCTGGGATTCAACTGAATATTATCCCGCAATCGAATAATCGGGACAACCGTACCAAGCTCGAGCGCGATCTGCCGCCGGATCATGACCACACGATCCAACAAATCGCCGCCCTGATTGACGTCGGCCAGAGGAATGATCCCGTATCCAAACTCCAACTCGATCGGATCCACCGACAACAGCGCCACCACGTTCTCCGGCCGCCGGATCTCTTCGGCCTCCGTTTCTTCTTCCATGACCTCTTCTTCGATCTCCGCTTCCTGAATCGTCTGGCTCATCGACCGCGCCGTGAACAGGAAAGCGGCTCCAAACCCGACAAAAAGCACAAAATTGAGCGGTGTGAACACGCCCAAAATAATCAGCACGCCCCCTGTGATCATCAAAACCCGGGGGATGCCCACCAACTGCCTCACCATCGTTCCGGAGAAATCCACATCCTTGGATCCCTTCGTGATCAAAATACCAGTCGCAAGCGAGATCAACAGCGAAGGAATCTGAGAGGAAAGACCATCGCCGATGGTCAAAACGCCATAATAATTCAGCGCCTCCACCGCTTCCATCCCTTGCCGGGTCACGCCCATCAGCGTCCCGCCGACCACATTGATGAAGGTGATAATCAATCCGGCCGTCGCATCTCCCTTGACATACTTCGTAGCACCGTCCATAGAGCCAAAAAATGCAGATTCTTCCTGGAGCTTGTTGCGGTGCTCCTTGGCTTCTTCATCCGTGATCGCCCCCGTATTCAAATCAGCGTCAATGGCCATCTGTTTACCGGGCATAGCGTCCAATGTGAATCGCGCCGTCACCTCAGACACACGCTCCGAACCTTTGTTTATGACGACAAACTGAATGATGACCAATACGATGAAGACGATCGTACCTACGATGATATCGCCTCCGCCTACGAAATCCCCGAAAGTCCTGACCACATTTCCGGGATCGCCGGTCGTCAGAATCAAACGCGTGGAAGACACGTTCAAAGAAATACGAAAAATCGTAGCAAACAAAAGCATGGTTGGATAAAAAGACATATCCAATACTTCATGCACGAACATAGTGTTCATCATGATGATCAGAGCGACGGACAAATTGACCGCCAGCATGATATCCAACAGAAAACTCGGAATAGGAATAATAAAGAACAGGACTGCACAAAGAATATACGCAGCAACTGCTATGTCAGCACGCGACAATCCGCCAAAACCGGTCTGCTCTGTAGCTTCCATCTGTTCTCTCCTTTCCGATCAAATTTGGGGATATCCAAAAATCCAATTGTCCCAAACGCCCCATTCAGACAATTGACTGTCCCCGCTGTGTATACACAGCCGCCAAAATCTGCGCCACAGCCTCAAACAAATCCGGTGGAATCGATTGATCGATCTCAACCGTCGTATATAAAGACCGTGCCAACGCTTTATTTTGCATAACAGGCACATCGTTTTCGGAAGCGATCCGCTTGATCTGCTCCGCAATGAACCCGGCGCCCTTCGCAACTACGATCGGCGCCTCCATTTCGTCTTTTTCGTAGCGAATCGCCACGGCGATATGCGTCGGGTTTGTAATCACGACATCTGCCTGCGGCACATTCTGCATCATACGCCGCTGCGAGACCTCCCGCATCCGTTGCCGGATCTGCCCTTTGATCTGGGGATCTCCTTCCTGGTTCTTGTACTCGTCCTTGACTTCCTGCTTCGTCATCTTGGTATCTTTTTTGAATTTTTGTCTCTGGTAGATCAAATCGATAATCCCTACCAAAAGATAGACCAATGAAATGCGAAGCCCCGTACTTAAAACCAAATCCCCTGATAAAGTGATGGCCTGATTCAATTCTAATTCATATAAAACAAATAACTCCCCTAGATGATCTACGACTGCATTGTAGGCAATCACAGTAATCAAGGTCACTTTCACAATGGACAGCGCCAGATTAAACAGAGATTGCATCGAAAAAATCCGTTTGAATCCGCTGATTGGATTAAACTTTGACAGCTTGGGCTGCAGCGGCTTCGTTGTAATTTTGAACTGAAACTGCAACCCATTGGACAACGCCGCTACCACAAAGCCTACGAGGAAAAACGGAAGCATGATAATGATCATTTGCAGGATGACTTGCGTGATCAAAATATGCGTATCATGCTCGTCCGGGCCCGCTCTCACCGTCGCAATGGCGTCTGGGATCACACCGCTGTAGATCCATCGAAAAAATCCAATAAAACGGGATCCCATAAAGTGAGTCGTCAAACGCAGAATAATAAACATGGCCACCAGTTCTATTCCGTGCGCCAGCTCCTGACTCTTTGCGACCTGACCCTCATTTCGAGTATCCTGCAGCTTCTTGGAAGTCGCTTCTTCAGTCTTTTCGTCTCCAAAAAACTGAAGATCATAGGAAAGAAGAAATCCCTCGCTATTCATGAAGACCATCCATCATATTCGCTATCATCAGCTTCATTTCATTTGCAACCAGCTCCACCACCTCCGGGAACAGGAATACTAGCACAAACAAAACCAACAATCCGGCAATGATTTTGATCTGGACACCGATGGAAAACATATTCATCTGCGGTGCCACCTTGGCCATGATTCCCAGTACCGTATTCACGATCAGAAGAGTTGCAAAGACAGGCATCATAATCCGAAACCCGAGCACGAACAGATCCGTAAAATATACAACCATCCCCTGAAGCAGAACGTCGGTACGAAATACGGTTTCCCCGAGAGGAATCAGCTTGAACGAATCCACCACTGCCCGCAAAATATATTGATGCATATTGGATACCACCAACATGATCAACACGACCTGATTGTAGATATTGCCTGTCACCGTGACCTGTGCACTCATCGCCGGATCAAACATACTGACCATGGAAAGGCCAATATTCATATCGATAACGTTTCCCGCGAAAAGCACGATCGAATTGCAAATATAGCAGGCATAGCCCAAAAGCAGACCAGTAGCGGCTTCTTTCAAGATCAGAACGGAGTACCCAAACACATTTTCGTAGGGCAATGGATGTTCCGGGGCTACTACCCCAAGGATCATAATAGATACGATTGCACAAAGCCCGATCCTTGTCCTGGTAGGTATCCCATCCTGACTATAAAATGGAGCAATAAAGGCAAATGAAGCAATCCGCATTAAAACGAGCAGAAAATATTCAAAGGTTTCTAACGAAAAAGAATGCGAAACCATATTCAGCGAATGTAGATGCTAAAATTATCCCACAACCTGTGTATATATTCCAACAAAGTCGTCAATATGAACGATCCAAACAAAATCAATGCCAAAAAGATCGCCAATACCTTGGGAACAAATGTCAATGTTTGCTCCTGAATCGATGTCACCGTTTGAAATACGGAAATAATCAACCCCACGATCATCGACGTGAGCAGCATAGGCATCGAACAGAAGAGGATTACATAAAAGGAATCCCTCATCACATCCAAAACCTGTCCCTCTGTCAAGCTATACACCTCCCTTGCCGCACACCATCAGTAAAAGGTCTTCACCAGATTGCCGATGATCAAATTCCATCCGTCCGCCAATACAAACAACAACACTTTGAACGGCATTGAAATCGTCGTCGGCGGCAGCATCATCATACCCATAGACATGAGTACCGACGCTACAACCATGTCGATCACAATAAACGGTATATAAATCAAAAAACCTATGATAAAAGCAGTACGAAGCTCGCTTAAAATGAAACTCGGCACGAGCACGAAAAACGGCACATCATCATAGTCTTCGTAATCTGTCTCTGCGATATCACAAAACAGATTCAAGTCTTTTGTCTGCGTCTGACCATACATGAACTGACGAATAGACTGCTCCGCATTCGAAAGAGCCTGCTCCTGCGTGATCTCCCCCGCATCCAACGGTCGAAGCGCATTGTCATTGATCTCCACAAAGGTTGGCCGCATGATAAAAAAGGTCAGGAACAAAGCCAGTCCAATCATGACCTGATTCGGCGGCGAGGTCTGCGTCCCTATCGCCATACGAACAAAATGCAGAACCGTAATCACCCGCGTAAAGCTGGTCAACATGACCAAAATAGACGGAGCCAGCGACAAAACCGTCAGCACGATCAGCATCCGTACCGTCGCATTCAAATTTCCCGAATCGCCGTCAAAGGAGAGATTGAATCCCCCCTCTCCTCTGTCCGGCTGTTCACCGGTCGTCGTCTGATCGGATGCATTCGGTGCGTTCTCTGTAGGACCATACTGGTATTCTGCAGCCTCCGCAACCGACGTGTTCTCAATGAGAAACAGACTGACCAAGCAACACAGCGCCAATATCAAACTGCAGAACACCACTTTTGGCTTTGAATCAATCTTCATGATGTTCTCCCTTTTTGGTCAATTGACTGAATGAGGAAAGCAGATCGGAGAAAGACATCCCTTCCCGACCACTCTTTCCTTTGGGTGCTTCATCAGGAAAAATCAACTCATCCTCGGAATGTTCTCCGAGCACTACCATCTCCTCCTTGCCTACGCCCACCGAAAAAAATTTATTTCGACCTATGCGGACAATCATGATATATTTGTTTGCCGAAATCCGCATCGAATCTACCACTTCAAAATTGCCTGCGGATAATCGTACTTTTTGATAGCCAGCGATCCATTTCGACACATAGTAGGTCGCAACGATCACCACAATAAAGGCCAGCAAAGCAAACAAAAAACGAAAAAAATTGTCCCCACTCGAAGAAAATACCTGTGTAGAATCAGCCAATGACCTTCTTCACCGCCTCAAGAACACGTTCCGCCTGGAACGGCTTCACGATGAAGTCTTTGGCTCCGGACTGAATCGCCTCAATAACCATGGCCTGCTGACCCATAGCCGAACACATGATCACGTTTGCATTCGGATCCTTTTCTTTGATACCCTTCAAAGCACCGATCCCATCGAGCTCCGGCATTGTAATATCCATCAAAACCAAATCCGGGTTGCACTCAGAATATGCATCGATCGCCTTGACCCCATTTTCAGCTTCACCAACGACGTTGTATCCATTTTTTGACAAGATGTCTTTGATCATCATTCTCATAAATGCTGCGTCGTCACAAATCAAAATGTTTTTTGCCATTTCCTCTCTCCTTACTTCATGATTTCTGTGATGCGTATACCAAATGATTCCTCTATCACAACTACCTCGCCCTTTGCGACGAACTTGCCGTTGACAAGTACGTCGATGGGCTCACCGGCGATCTTGTTGAGCTCTATGATCGTACCAGGTGAAAACTCAAGGATGTCCGAAATAGATTTGTGGGTACGGCCGAGCTCGACTGTCACCTCTAATGGAACATCCATAATGAGATCAATGTTTTCCGTCGTGGGAGCCAATGGAAATCCTCCCGTGAACGGGGTGAACTGTGCATTTGAAACGTTCACCTGTGGCTGTGGCGCCATCATCGGCTGCGGCGCATATCCCTGTGGAGGCGGCGCATAACCTTGTGGTGGCGGTGCATATCCCTGCGGCGGCGGTGCGGCCTGAGCCGGAGGGGACGCTGCTGCTGGAGCAGCCGGTGCCTGTGGCGGCGGTGCAGCCGGACCACTATCGAAAGCACCTTCATCTACCGTAGAAGCGGCATCACTTTCCATATTGCCCTCCACATCGGCACACATCTGCTTCGCAAGATTGATCGGATACATCTGCATCATTGTCGAATGGATCAGATCGCCGATTTCTAATTTGAATTCAATTTTGACGAATGTACCTCTCAGGAATTCATCAATTTCTCCTCCATCCAGCGAATCCGCCATATCGACCAGATCCGACGTAGGTGGAGAAATATCCACCATCTTTGACAGCATCGTCGACAAAGATGTCGCCGAAGATCCCATCATTTGGTTCATCGCCTCGGAGATAGCGGAAAGATGCAGCTCAGAAATCTCGCCATCGGTATTGGTGCCATCCCCGCCCATCATCAGGTCAGTGATCACCTTGACGTCATTTTCCCGCAACACAAGAACGTTGCTGCCATCTAATCCTTTAGTATATCCAATTTTCACCAAAACACAAGGCTTTTCGTACATATCGACGATTTCGCCCCATGTGGACTCCGAAACAACCGGTGTGGATATTTCAACTTTTTGGTTGAGCAGAGAAAACAAGGTTGTCGCAGCAGTGCCCATGCTGATGTTGGCAACCTCCCCGATAATATCCATCTCCTTCGGGGTCAAAGAATCGCCTCCATTGCTTCCTCC